>NZ_LT960615.1 GCF_900231165.1 Hartmannibacter diazotrophicus | reverse complement strand
GAGGGCTATACTCGCGCGGCCGTCAGTACCGACAGGCACGTCCCCGTCGATCGTGACGCGCCGGACGACGCGATGAGCGTTGCCATAGTCATTCACTGCAACATGCTGAGTTGCGCGGTTGTCCCAGATGGCCACGTCGCCGGTTTTCCAACGCCAGCGGACAGTATTCTCTGGCGCGGTGACGTAGGCCTGGAACAACTCATAGAGCTTGGCCGATGCAAACCGGTCGAATCCCACAAACCGCTGCACGAAGCTGCCCAGAATCAGGGTGCGTTCGCCTGTTTCCGGATGGACGCGCACTACCGGATGTTCGGTCTGGAAAGTCTTCGAGCGGAAGACCTCCTCGTAGTGCTTTCGTTCGGCTGCGGTCGCTTTGGGACGATGGCTCGCATAATCGTAGGCATTCGAGTGAATGGCGCGCAGACTATCCGCGAACCTTTTCAAGGAGTCAGGCAGTGCTTCGTAGGCCGCCGCCGTGTTGGCCCAGATCGTATCCCCGCCGTTGTCCGGAATGGTGATGCCCCGAAGGACCGAATACTTGGGATAGGCAGGCACGAAGGTCACGTCGGTATGCCACTGGTCGGCCCGTCCCCCGTGTCCGGAATCCAGTTCGAGAATCGCGGCGCTCCCCTCGCGGATATGCTGGGTCGGATGTGGGACAAGGGTGCCGAGCCGCTTCGCGAATCCCTCCTGAGCGGCATCGTCGAGATGATCCTGACCCCGGAAGAACACGACCTTGTAGCGTGCGATGCGCGACTTGATTTCGTCAATCAACGCCGCGGGCAGATCAACCGAAAGGAGCACATTGCGGATTTCGGCACCGATATTCGGCGTTAATGGAACAACGTCGCCGTTGGAAAGGGACGCTGTGGGGAGGTCATGAACGGTCATTGATAACTCCTTCATTGAGACATGGCTCCGCCGTTGCCTGACACCGAAGGTTCAGGCGGGTGGAAAAAGCTGGATTGTTGGATTTGTGCGCGCCCTCAGGCGGCGTCGGTTGCGAGGTCCTGCTGCCAGAACGCGGCCTGTGCCCTGATGGCACTTGCAAGTTGCCGTGTCGCGGTTTCGAGACGGGCCAGGAGCTCCGGCGACGAAAGCTCGCCGTCTTTAAAGTCAGCGGAAGACGCGTATACCCCTGTCGCGATCGTTGCCGCCTCGAAGAAGCCGAACAACGGGCGGAGCTGATGTTCGATGACCAGCGCGTGCCTGTCTCCGCCGCCTGTTGCGGTGAGAAGGATGGGCTTGTCCTTCAGTGCCGCCGGCTCGATGAGGTCGAAGAGATGCTTGAACAAGCCCGTATAGCTTCCCTTGTAGACCGGCGTCCCGACGATGAGCGCGTCCGCGTTTAAAATCCGCTTCACAACATCGCGGGCGTCAGGGGCGAGATCTCCGATCCCGACTGCGGCTCCCAGGGAAGGACCGATGTCACGTAGATCATACACAGCACCTGTCAGGCCGGTTCTTTCGGCAGTGCTTCTGACAGCTGCTGACACCACGGCGCGAGTGCGGGAGGGGCTGCTCAGGCTTCCCGCGATTCCAACGATTTCTGGCATTTCAGACCCTTTCTCGATAATCTCTATCGTGTATTAGGTCTAATAAAGTTCTGGATCGATGGCCATTCCAAAGAAAAGTCAGATCAGAGACGAATTGCCCTGCGTCAGGGGCATCAAAGAGAATGGTCACGTTCTCCGGCTACGTGACTGACCTGGCATCGATCAGGTCGTGGGCAAGACGGAAGGTCTGCTCCCGGATGTCTGGTATCGCGGTAATTTCCCAAAGTGCACCACGAGCCGCGGGGCCGATCGCGCGGACACGACGGGAAGGGCGGCCACTTGCGTCGATCACCTTCGCCTCTGCCGTCGTGTCGAGGCCAAGCCGCAAGGGATCCAGGCGGGCTTTTCCGTGCGCAAGCAGGTCAAGGATCACCGGTGCCGCGTGCGTTTCCGGGTCACGCCGGATTCCACGGCAGTCGATGACATGATCGGCGGGAAGCGTGATCATTTCGCCTCCACCTTGCGGCCTGACTTCCACGCCCGACTGCCCTCCCGGCAATGTCACGGCTCTCTCGAACCGGCCACGGATGACGGCGAGTTGGCTGCGCGTCATTGCCTGGTCAATGCGGGCCGCTGACACCGGTGGCATCCTGTGGCGATGGACCTCCCACCACGATGCGGCATGACGGAGGAAGCGAGCACGCGTTGCGTGGTCCCATGAACGCCAGATAGCGGCAATGTATGGACGAATGCCGTCGACCACATCGCGCCAGGTTCCTCCCTGTGCCTCGGAAGATCTAGCCATGCGGCGCAACCAACGCAGCAAGACGCTAACCGGAGCGCCTAAGGGGATTTCTTCCCTGGCGAATGGGACTGGATTGGTGGACGCATGAACATGCGGCAGGAGACCTCGTCGGGAAAGACAGAGAATTTGTCCCCGATGACCCGACGCAAGCAGTGTTACGGCATGATCGACCATGCTTAAACCGGTTCCGATGATCAGGACTGTCGAGTCTGGACTTGACGGCCGGGAAAAATCCCAGGCGGCGTGCATGGGCGGATCCGGATCGACCAGGACCGCATGTCCAGTCGCCAGAACGGCGCTATCCCCCGAAACGGCCGATCCATCAGCCAAACGCGCAGTGACACCGCAGGCTGTTTCACTCAGCTTGACGCATTCGTTCTGAACGCATCGTAATCGATGGGCATGCGGTCCCGACCGCCAGGGCTCAAGAAGGTCTGAGAGATATTGCCCGTAGGTCGCACGATCCACGAAGCAGCTTTGGGAGGCCTGCTTTCCGTTCTCAGCCAGCCAGTGCTCAAAGTGATCCGGGCGATCCGGAAACGCGCTCATTTGGGAAACGCGGGTATTGAGCAGGTGTCCGGGATCTGTCGTGCTGTAGGCAATGCCACATCCGAGCATCCGCCTCCGTTCGATGATGGTGACCTGAATGTTCTTTCCGGACCCGGCCAAGAGATGGGCTGCCATCAGAACTCCGCTCGCACCACCGCCAATGATTACACAGTGATGCGAGGCGTTCTTCCGTGACCGGGTTGCCTTCATAGCAAAAAGAACACCAAGGTCATATAAAGCGACATGGAAAATGCAACGCTCAGAGCCAAGCTGACGCCGTCAACTTCATGCTCCGGCAGGTTACCTTCGATCTCTTCCAGATAGATCAGAAGTCCGGGATCGTAAGCACAACATACCTGCATATCAGCTATCCTTTCCAAACGCGGAACATTTCCAAACGCAGAACGCGGCGTCTTCAAAGAAGTACGATCAGAGAGAACAACCAGACATAGCATGCCCCGAACACAATCGTCGGAAGAAGCCTTTTGGTTGCTATAGCGACGGACAGCGGCCTCATGACCACACCATATTGCCGGCCGGCGTATGTGTTGCGGTCAAATGAGAATTTACTGGCAGGTTCAAGTCATCCTGGGAATGCCTGAGCCGGTTTGCAAAAAGTTTGCCGGTGGGCCAGGGACCAAAGCCGGATTCAACGTTGACATGACCAGCATCGCCCAAGTCGGCGAATTCCGCCCCCCAGGCCTGCGCCAGAGACCGGGCCTGATCCCGCCCCATCCAGAAATCGTTTCGGCTCGAGGCGACTAGAGTTGGAACGTTGAGACTGCATTCGGGTATCGGCCCGAAACCTTCCGTTCTGACGCTGCGTGACGGCTCTGCCGGAGCGACAAGTAACGCGCCGCCAATCCGCAGTTTCGGCCGTTTTGCCAGCAGGTGAGCAATGGCTATGGCTCCAAGTGAATGCCCAACCAGCAACGCGTTTGGGTGCGCCAAAATCGCAGCTGTGAGAGCTTCAAGCCATGCATCCAGTTCCGGAACGGACCACGAGCGTTGCTTCACAATCCGTGCCGTTGGGTCGGTGGCGGCCCACCAATGTTGCCAATGTGGCGCCGGGGAGCCATCAAGGCCGGGGACAAGCAGAGTTCTGATCATGCGACGTCTCCTTTCTCCAAAAAGACTATCAGTTTGATCGTGTATTTGAATTCCAAATTGACCCACTCAAAGAGAACGTTCTTCTCTGGTCGGAGCTGCCTTCCCGCAACAGAGTGCCAGCCGTCAAATGACGGTTCCGGGCTTGGTCATTCCGGCTGTCTCGTCTCCCGCAAATAAGGCAAAACCCGCTCGAAACTGCCGAAACGGGCAATGGCTTCTTCATCCGAGACTGCGGTGGTAATGATCACGTCCTGGCCTTGCTTCCAGTTGGCCGGTGTTGCCACCTGATGTTTCGCGGTGAGTTGGATGGAATCCAGCGCCCTCAGGATTTCGTCGAAATTGCGCCCCGTGGTCATCGGATAGGTGAGCGACAGTTTGATCCGTTTGTCCGGACCGATGATGAAGACAGTGCGCACTGTGGCATTGTCGGCCGGTGTCCGCCCTGTGGCCTCCCCTTCGAGCGAAGCGGGCAACATATCGTAGAGCTTGGCCACATTAAGGTCTGGATCGCCGATCAGCGGGTAAGCAGGCTCGTGGCCGGTGGCAATCTTGATGTCACCTTTCCATTTGTGGTGGCTCTCCACCGGATCGACCGAAATCCCGATGATCTTGGTATTGCGCCTGGTGAATTCGGGAGCGAGGCTCGCCATCAATCCCAATTCAGTCGTACAGACGGGAGTAAAATCCTTCGGGTGACTGAAAAGGACAGCATAATCATCGCCGATCCAATCGTGGAAACGGATCGGGCCTTCCGTGGTATCAGCCTCGAAATCCGGGGCGATGTCGTTGATGCGAAGGGTCATATCTTCCTCTCTCGGTTCCAATGTCTGCCAAAGGGGTAAATTCAGGGGGACGTGATATCGATTGGCCACGCAGTCGATACGTTGATTGTCTCCATCGAAAACTTCGACGTTACATTACGGCAGGCAAGAGCACGGGTCAGGTTCAGATAGAAATCATCGAAAGCCGCCATGTCAGGCACCAGAACCTTGAGCAAATAATCGACATCGCCCGCCATACGGTATACTTCGACGATGGATGGCAGGGTCTTGACGATCTCCCGGAAAGAGGCGCGCCAGTCCGGCGTATGATCGGCAGCTTCGATCTCGACAAACACTGTCAGTCCGAGCCCGATTGTCTGCGGATCAACAAGAGCGACACGCCCCGTAATAATGCCGGCGGTTTCCAGCTTCTGAACCCGTTTCCAGCATGGCGTTTGCGAAAGACCAACGCGTTCCGCAAGTTGTGCGACCGGCAGGGTTGCATCGCGCATCAGTTCAAAAAGGATCTTTCTGTCGATCCTGTCGAGGTCAGACTTACTCATCGTTCGTTCCCTAAACCAAGTCGCCCCAAGGCGCCGCAAGTTGCCTGATGAAGAGTCTTTCCGCCTGGATCAAATAGGCAGGGTCAGCATCGTCGGGTGTCAGCCCGACCCGATGCTTCTCGTGGAGTAGAAGGGCACGCCAAGCCAGGTAGCGATCACCCGTCCAGGGTTCCGGCATGACGATCGCCCGTAGACGGGCAAGCGTCTCGGGATGATTGCGCCAGACACAGACCCATTTGGTAGATGCTGAACGGAGCACCCAACTCTCCGGCAATTCGCTGGCAGCCACATTTGATTTCATACGCGTGGTTGTCAGCAGAAGCGCTGCGCGAAGCCAAAATGGAGCAACGATTTGCCGGGTCGACTGCATGGCATGCCCACCCGTCAGACCCTGGTGAACTCCCGCACGAAATCGCTGGCTGGCGCCGCGCGGATTTCGTCCGGTTTGCCTATCTGCTCGATCCGCCCCATCGACATGACGACGACGAGGTCGGCAAGTTCCATGGCTTCCTCCTGATCGTGAGTAACAAAGACTGTCGTCAGACCGGTCTTGTCGTGGATGTCCCTCAATCCCTGGCGCAACTCCTTGCGAACCTTCGCATCGAGCGCCCCGAAGGGTTCATCGAGGAGGAGCATGCGTGGCTCGATCGCAAGTGCACGCGCGAGAGCCACGCGCTGGCGCTGACCACCGGAGAGCTGGTTCGGGTACCTGCCCCCGATGTCCGGCAACTGGATCAGGTCCAGCAGTCGGTTCACCCGGCGGCCAATCTCGGCTTCACTCGGGCGCTCCTTGCTCTTCCGGGCACGCAGCCCGTAGGCAACGTTCTCGAACACAGTCATGTGCTTGAAGAGCGCATAGTGCTGGAAGACGAAGCCAGCGCGGCGTTCCTGCACCGTCAGCCCAGTGGCATCCTGACCACCAAAGCGCACGCGCCCCGAGGTTGGAAATTCCAGACCGGCGAGGATACGCAATAGAGTTGTCTTGCCCGAACCGGATGGGCCAAGCAGGGCGATAAGCGCACCTGAAGGGATGGAGAGCGAGACCGGGTGGAGTGCCCGTTCGGTGCCGAATTCCTTGGCGAGTTCTTCGATATCGATGTTCATCGAGCAACCTTTCAATGGCGCCGCGTGGCCGCCAGCAGATCCGCATGGCGCCATTCAAGCAGGGATTTCAATGCAAGGGTGACAAACGCCAGGAGCGCGAGGACCGCAGCGAGCGAAAAGGCCGCAACCGAGAGATACTCGTTGTAGAGCATCTCAATCATGATCGGCATCGTTGTGGTCTCGCCGCGGATCTTGCCCGAGACAACCGCGACCGCGCCAAACTCGCCCATTGCACGCGCGTTGCACAGTAGCACCCCGTAAAGCAAGGCCCAACGGATGTTCGGCAACGTGACTGTGAAGAAGGTGCGCCAGCCGCTCGCCCCTAAGGTCAGGGCGGCTTCTTCCTCCGCCCGGCCCTGCTCGATCATCACCGGGATCAGCTCCCGCGCGACAAACGGAAAAGTCACGAACATGGTGGCCAGAACGATACCCGGGAAGGCAAAGATGATTTTGAAGTCATTGGCGATCAGCCAGGCACCAACTGCCGAATTGGCTCCGGCGAGAAGCACCAGTGCCAACCCCGCCACGACCGGCGAGACCGAGAACGGCAGGTCGATCAGCGTGATCAGGAATGCCTTGCCCCGAAAGTCGAACTTGGTGATCGCCCAGGCTGCCGCGATGCCGAAGACGGCGTTGAGAGGCACTGCGATCGCCGCAACGATCAATGTCAGCCGGATCGCAGACCTCGCGTCCGGGCTGCCCAGGGAAGTGAAAGCCTCTCCCCAGCCCTGATTGAGCGCCTCGGCAAAGACGGCGATCAAAGGTGCAAAAAGCAGGATGCCGATCAACACCAAAACCGCCACGATCAGAAGATACCGCGCAAGTGGCGGCTCTGTGCGTGCGGCGGCTGCGCGACGCGCGGCGTTGGAAAAAACAGATGCGTCAGACAAGACCGATCCTCCGTCTGCTCCAGATCTGGATGGCGTTGATGGCAAGCAGCATCACGAAGGAAATCAGGAGCATTGCGATCCCGATCGCGGCGGCCGCATCATAGTTATATTCCTCGAGCCGGATAACGATGAGGAGCGGCGCGATCTCGGTCTGGAATGGCAGGTTGCCGGCGATGAAGATGACCGAGCCGTATTCCCCTACCGATCTGGCGAGCGCCAGGGCGAAGCCGGTCAGAAGTGCTGGCGTGAGTGTTGGCAGTATCACGCGGCGCAGCGTGTAGAGGCGGCGTGCACCGAGCGTGGCACTGACCTCTTCCACCTCGCGATCGATTTCCTCAATCACCGGCTGCACAGTGCGGACCACGAAAGGCAGACCGATGAAAACCAAGGCCATCCAGATACCCAATTCGGAATAGGCAACCTTGATGCCCAGTGGAGTCAGGATTTGCCCGAACGCGCCGTTCGGTGCGTAAAGCGCCGTCAACGAAATACCAGCAACCGCCGTCGGCAGCGCGAAGGGCAAGTCGACAGCCGCGTCAATCAGTTTGCGGCCCCAAAACCGGTAACGCACCAACACCCATGCGAGCATGAGGCCGAATGCAAGATTAAACAATGAAGCAAGCAGCGATGCACGAAAAGACAAGGACAGCGCCGCCCAGATACGTCTGGAATTGACCATATCCCACAGATCGCCCGGGCCAATCATCGCTCCACGTCCCAGAAGCGCCCCGATCGGCAATAGGACCACGATCGACAACACCGCCATCATGATACCGAAACTCAGCCCAAACCCCGGTAGGGGTGAGGGCGAGCGCAAGATACTCGCCCTCATGGATCACTGCTCCGAATAGATCTGGTCGAAGACCCCACCCTCGCCGAAATATTCCGGCTGAACCTTTGGCCAGCCACCGAAGTCGGCAACCGTCACCAGATTCACCTCCGGGAAGCGTGAGACATCTTCCGGTGAAGCCGCAGACGTGTCCCAGGCGCGGTAGAAATACTTCAGCGCCAGCGCCTGCGCCTCAGGGCTGTAGAGGTGCTGAAGGTAAGCCTCCGCCGCTGCGCGCTGCACATCCGATTTTATGTTGCCGTCGACCAGCGTCACCGGAGGCTCGGCCAGGATCGACACCGAAGGCACCACGATGTCGAAGGCGTCCTCACCCAGTTCCTTCAGGGAAAGAAAGGCCTCGTTCTCCCACGCGAGTAGCACGTCGCCGATGCCTCGCTGGGTGAAGGTTGTGGTCGAACCGCGGGCACCCGTGTCAAGGACCGGAACGTTTTTGTAGAGAGCACCGACAAATTCACGCGGATCAAGGCCGTTCTTTTCCGCATAGCCCCACGCGGCCAAGAAATTCCATCGTGCGCCTCCTGACGTTTTGGGGTTCGGAGTGACAACCTGCACGCCCTCGCGGATGAGATCGTTCCAGTCGTTGATACCCTTTGGATTGCCTTCTCGCACCAGGAAGACGATAGTCGACGTGTAGGGTGAGGAATTATGCGGCAGTCGAGACTGCCAGTCTTCGGGGATTTTGCCTGTTGAAGCGGCAATCTTGTCGATATCTGCCGACAGCGCCAACGTCACCACAGTGGCTTCGAGACCATCGATAACCGCCCGGGCCTGCGCCCCGGCACCTCCATGCGACTGCTGGATTGTGACGGGCGGCTTGCCCTGCGACGTCCACCACTCGCTGAAGAGTTCGTTGTACGCCCGATAGAACTCGCGTGTTGGATCGTAGGAGACATTCAGGATCTCGGTCTTGTCCTGTGCCAGTGTTACCGATGCTCCCCCGAAGGTCGCTCCAATGACTGTGAGCGCGGCCAACAAACCTCGCCTCCATCCGGCACGGGAGGAGGATCGTCTTTCGGTGGTCCCAGCGGAACCAGAGCCTCTCGCGCAATAGGAGGTCCAATTGCCCGGCCGGGCTTCGGCCCTGTCGTCGTTGAAACTTCGGTCGAAATGGCCGTGCGGTGACGCCACCACACCTGAATAGGGATATTTGCTCATTGGACTTCCTTTGTTGAACTCCGTCGAAACTCCGGTGTCCTCGCTGCGCACTCCATCCTCCGAAGGCGGTTTCTCACCACACTGGTAGCGAGAGGTCGCCAGCGCCAGCTCCAGACACCTAAATTACGACAGACTTACTCGTGTTTTACAAAGGAAAAATCCCGTCCTTTTTAGTCGTGTTTAGAGAAGATTATTCTCCGGCAGCCATTTCCGGCAATGCAAAGCGCTCCAGGGGCCGGGATTCCTGCTGCAAATCAGCGAGCGTCAGAGACTCGATCATGAGAATGTATGCTGAATAGAAACCGCCAAAGACGGCACGCACCCGGCAGGACTTTTCGTCCTTGCAGTCCTCACAAGGACGGTAAGCGCGGCGGGACAGGCATGGAAGCGGCGCAATTGGTCCATCGATCAGGCGAAGAACTTCGGCAATCGAAACCTGTTTGGGGTCCTTGATGAGCTCATAGCCACCCTTGCGTCCGCGGCGGCTGCCGATCAGCCCGGCCCGTTTCAGGTCCAGTAGAATATGTTCCAGGAACCGCTTGGGTGCGCCCGACAATTCGGCAATCTCCTCAATCCGCAAGGCTTTGTTACTGTCTGCCCGCTCATCGGCGAGGACCATGAGCGATGTGAGTGCGTATTTTGTCTTTTGGGTGATCATTTTCAGAAGGTGGTTGAGGGATTTCTGATCAAGTAGGTCGACGTAGACGATGTTACAGCAAAACACGACCCAAAATCAAAATACGATGAAGATTATCGTCATTTAATTCGGATGTTCCGGATTGCGACTTCCAAGCACTGGAAAGGACTCTACGGTGAAAGGGAAATGTGCCCTGCACGCAGAATCAAAATCGGCCTCGTTAGTGACGTAATTCAACAGTGCCTGGGCACTCTCAAAGAGTGTGCTCGCCAATCGTGCGAGCGCTCTATGTTTACGCCTCTGCAACCTCGTCTCGTACCCGCATGATCGTTTGGCGGCTGGTTCCAAATGTCCGGGCGACGGCCGATATGCTCATGCCGGTATCCAGCGACGCACGAACTTCCTGTTTCTGAACCTTTGTGAGGCTGGGCCGCCGTCCCAAGGCCTTCCCCTCGGACTTGGCTCGTCGGAGACCGGATTGGGTTCGTTCGACGAGCAAGTCCCGCTCGAACTGGGCAACTGCATTGAGCACGTTCATGGTCATCGTGCCAGCGGAGCTTGTGAGGTCAGCCCCTCCAAGTGCGAGACAGTAAACCCGCACCCCCCCGTCGGCCAGTGCCTTGACCGTGGAGCTGACGTCCATGGCATCCCGGCCAAGGCGATCGAGTTTCGTCACGATGAGAATGTCACCAGGTTCCAAACGATCCAACAGTCGAGAGAATTCCGTCCGCTGCGCAATCGGCACACTGCCGGAAATCGTTTCAGTCACAATCCGGTGGTCTTCGACTTGGAAACCGGCCGACCTGATTTCTTCAATCTGGTTCTGCGTCGTCTGCCCGGTCGTTGAAACTCGGGCATAGGCAAAAGTGCGTGACATAGCGTCAATCCTGTCCGAAAAGGCTGTTCAAATTATTTGCCTGTCCGAAACTCTGTCAAGGTAATTTGTGGACAGGGTGTTTTAGACCTGTACGCAATCGGACGTTTTCGGACACAGACGTAGGCCATTGGCGTTTATAGTATGGAGTGAAAGATGGCCCGGCGGATGCTTCTCAAGATTCAGGAGCGGCAGGAATTATTCGACATCCCGACCGACGAAGACAGCCTGATCCATCATTATTCCCTGTCACCAGCCGACCGGCTTGAAGTCGAGCTTCGCAGGAGAGAACACAACCGGCTCGGTTTCGCGATACAGCTTTGCGTGATGCGCCATCTTGGCCGGGTACTTTCGGTCAACGAGGTCCCGCCATCGGCAGTGCTCAACTATCTTGCCGAACAGGTTGGAGCCGACCCTGCTTCATTTGCACGATATGCTCGCCGGGAGGAAACGCGCAGCAATCACATCGCTCACCTGCTCGTTTATCTTGGAATGCGGAGCGCAACAGCCCAAGACCGTCGCGCGGCACTGCTGTCCGCGATACAGGCGGCGTCAGCGACCGACAAAGGCTTTCCGATCGCGAACGCCACAATTACGACGTTTCGCGAACGTCGCGTGTTGTTGCCTGTCGCGAATGTCATTGAACGTATGGGATTGCTGGCTCGAACCATCGCGCGACGCCGTGCTGAAGCCGCCCTGATCTCGGACCTAACACCGGAAACACTGGAGACACTCGACGCTCTCCTGACCGTCGATCCGGCGATCGGCCAGACCCGCCTTCACTGGTTGAAGTCAGCTCCGGACACCCCGGGTGTGATGAACCTGGTCGGATTGACAGAGCGCATCGCGTATCTGCGCTCGCTCGGGATCGATCCCCAATTGCAGGCTCGTATTCCGTCCGGACGTTGGGACCAGATGGTTCGTGAAGGAGATGCCACGCCGGCCTGGCTTGCCAATGACTTTACCGCCAGTCGCCGGCGCGCGATGCTTGTGGTGCAGGTCATCAAGCTTGGCCAGAAACTCACCGACGAAGCGATGACCATGTTCATCAAATTGATCGGCCGTTTGTTCTCCAAGGCCAACAATCGCAAAAAGCAACGCCATATAAACACACGCGCCGAAACGTCGAAAGCATTGCGCCTGTTTCTCGACACGATCGTGGCCTTGCAGACAGCCAACGATACCGGTGAAGATGCGATCGACACATTGAACCGGCAAGTCGGCTGGTACCGGCTACTGCAAATCAAGCCAGGCCTCGAATCCATCGTCGAAAGCAACAGCGCTTCCTCGTTAGCGCTGGCGGCCGAGCAATACGGTAACCTTCGCAAATATGCGGCTACTTTCCTCCAGACTTTTTCTTTCCAGTCCCGCCGCCGTCACGATCCACTGCTGGCCGCGATAGCAACACTGCGATCGCTTTATGCCGAAGGCAGGCGCGTTCTTCCTGACCGCGTCCCGGTTGCCCATCTTTCAAAGTCGGACAGGAAGCTGATCTTCGAGAGAGGAAAGCCGGATCCCCGGCTTTATGAGATTGCGACGCTCGCTCAATTGCGTGATCGGCTCAGATCCCGCGATGTCTGGGTCGAAGGCAGCCGGGCCTTCCGGCCGATCGATGAACATCTGATGTCAAAGTCCACTTTTGTCGCTCTCAAGGAGGAAGACAAACTGGGTCTCGGTGTGCAGAGAGACGGCGAGGCGTGGCTGGCCGAGGTCCAGCAAATGATGGACTTCAACCTCAAACGGCTGGCGTATCGTGCCCGCAATGGAAAGCTCGAAGGCGTAAGGCTCGAGGCGGGAACCTTGATCGTGACGCCGCATTCCAGGGATGTTCCCGCTGCGGCTGAAGATCTGAACGCAGAAATCTCCGAAATGTATCCGCTTGTGGAAATTCCTGACCTGCTCCGGGAAGTGCATGAATGGACCGGCTTTGCCGACCAGTTCACCCATGTTCGAACGGGTGACGTTCCTCAGAACCTATCGGCGATGTTAGCCGGCGTTCTCGCGGACGGGACGAATCTCGGACCGAAACGCATGGCCGGAGCTTCAAAAGGGATCAGCGCCCACCAGATCGGCTGGATGCGCTCCTTCCATGCCCGGTCCGAAACTTATCGCGCGGCGCAAGCCTGCGTGACCGACGCACATACGCTTCATCCGCATTCGCGTCTCTGGGGTGACGGCACGACTGCGTCTTCCGATGGGCAGTTCTTCCGGGCTAGCGACCGGGCCGCAAAGCGCGGCGACATCAACCTGCACTACGGAAGCGAACCGGGCACGAAATTCTACAGTGGACTTTCAGATCAGTATGGCTACTTCAGCATCCTGCCGATCAGCCCCACCGAGAGCGAGGCCGTCTATGTGCTGGACGGATTGTTCGATCATGAAACTATCCTCGAAATCGAAGAACTGTTCACCGATACCGGCGGCGCCAGCGATCAGGTCTTTGGGCTGTTCCCTTTTGTCGGCAAACGCTTCGCACCCCGGCTGCGCAACATCAAGGACCGGAAATTCCATACCTTCGAGAAGGCCGATGCCTATCCGGCGTTGGCCAATCATATTGGCACTCCGATCAACACCACGCTCATTCTGGAGAATTGGGACGATCTCCTGCGCCTGGGCGCGTCGGTCACCACGCGAGCTGTCGCGCCGTCAACCATACTCAAGATGTATGCAACCTCGTCGAAAGCCAATGACCTGGCCAAGGCCCTCCGTGAGATCGGCCGCATCGAGCGGACCCTGTTCATGATCGAATGGTATTCGAGCCAAGCGCTGCGCCGGCGGTGTCAGGCCGGTCTCAACAAGGGTGAGGCCGCCCATAAACTCAAGCGTGCCGTCTTCTTACACGAACGCGGTGAAATCCGTGACCACTCTTATGACAGCCAGGCATTCCGGGCCTCCGGGCTCAACCTGGTCGTCAGTGCCATCGTGCACTGGAATACCGTCTATCTCAGCCGGGCAGTAGCTCATCTGCGCCAGCAGGGCCGGAATATTCCAGATGACGTGCTGAAGCACATCTCACCGCTCAGTTGGGAGCATATCAATCTGACCGGCATTTATTCCTGGGACACGGAACAACAAATACCTGAAGGCTTCAGGACGTTGCGGCTCCCCGGAAATATCCTCCGGGCTGCATGATGTTCACAATCCGTTCGAGCTTAGCGCAGGATTTTAGGCAAATCTTGTTCTGCCCCCGTCTAGCAGCGCTTTGATCACGACGTCCGCCCCCTTGGTGCGCACTTTCGGCGCGACCGTCAAAAGCAAATCTGCGCCGCGGGCCATCGCGCGGGCTGACCGGAGTGCGCGATCCGTTCCGTGGACGATCGCCAGACAGACCGACCGTCCAAACTCCGGGTCGCCGGGACGCCCCCGCCCCCTGCGCTCCGGTGTTCGGAACGCCGGACCATAGCGCTCCGCCATCAGCAATGGCACGGGCTGCTCCCAGTTCAGCCGGATCGCGATCAGCGCGTCAGCAAGCGCCCAGGCGAGCGGTTCCTCGTCCGACCGCGTGGCAAGAACCGCCGAAACAAACGCCGCCACGGCAAAAGGTGCGGCGCTGCCGGATTGCAGCGTCACGTCGGCATGGTCCGCCACGGCGGCCAGATCGTCGCACCACCAAACGTTCAAAAGATCGGCGAGTTCTTTGACCACTCTTGTCGAAACGGCCGGCTTTCGCGTGCCGAGTTTTTTGAACGCCCAAAAGGCGTTTCCAGCGGGGCCGGGATCGTCGCCGGGCGCGGTGAGCAGCACGGCGTCGCGGATGGCGGCTTCGTCCTCGCGCCGGCCCAAAAAACGAGCGGCGCCGACAGCACATGCAAGCGCCTGGCGCGACCGCCAGCAGCCCGCCCATGCAGGGTCGGACCGCACAAGATCATCGAGGGATTTCAGGGCAATGCCGGCGGCAAAGGCGGCATCTGTGTGCGAGAGATTTTTGCCGCGCGGCAGCAACCAACCCGGCAGCAGGGCCGGTTCGGCGGACGTCAAAATGGGGGCGGGGGCACGCGAATCCATCCCAAAGACGTTACAGTATGTGAGCGCTTAAGGCGATAAAACTCCAAAGAAACCGCACAGCCTGTTGGTGCTCAAAAAAGATTGATAATGTTGCATTATCGTTCTTTTTGTCTTTATAGAGACCATGGCCGAAAACAGCGACGAAACACCCCAAAATGATGAGACGCAGCGTCGGCTCCACACATCTTGGTTGCCGCGCCAGAATGGGAAGACTGTTGCTATCCCTTGCAATTTTCAGATGACTAGGTAGATTATAGACATTTAGGAACCTTGGTGGAAATCATGGCCCTCAGCATCAAAGATCCCGAAACTGAAAAACTCGCACGCGCGCTGGCGGTGCGGACCGGCGAAACCATCACGGTTGCGACACGGCGCGCTCTCGAGGAGCGCCTCAGGCGTATCGGGTTGGATGCGAAAAAGGCTGCTCTGATCGAGGACATGGAGGCCATGCAACGTCGCCTGAGCGTCCTGCCGGTGCTCGACGATCGCAGCGCCGATGACATTATCGGCTACGACGAAAACGGAATTCCGATCTGATGGTAATCGACACATCGGCAATTGTTGCAATTTTCTTCAATGAGCCGGATGCGATGACATATCGCGAACGCATCGCTGCCGACCCGATACGCTTGATTTCGGCGGCAACGCTGCTGGAAGCTTCGATGGTCATCGAGGGCCGGTTTGGTGAAGCGGGGGGTGCGGAATTCGATCTTTGGCTGCATAAGGCCGAGGTAGAGGTCGTTGCGGTAAACCATGAACACGCCGACCAGGCGCGGCGAGCATGGCGCCGCTACGGAAAGGGCCGTCATCCGGCGAGCCTGAATTATGGAGACTGCTTTTCCTACGCTCTTTCGAGCCTGTCCGGCGAGCCCCTCCTTTTCAAGGGCAACGACTTCAAACAGACAGATATCCAGGCGGTATCATGATGAAGGAAGATACTGCTCGACACGAAGGTCTGCCATCGAATGTAGAGTCCCCTCCCCTGCCGCCACATCTGCAGGATCTCACCGACCGCGCCCGCACCTACGTCGAGGCCGCAAGCTCCCAAAACACCCGCCGCGCCTATGCTGCCGACTGGAAACAGTTCTGTGCCTGGTGCCGACGCGCTAACATGGATCCCCTTCCGCCGGATCCGCACGTCGTCGGTCTTTACATCACCGCGCTCGCTTCCGGCACGGCAACAGGCGCCAAAGGACCGAGCACGGTTGCGACCATCGAGCGGCGCCTTTCCGCGATTGCGTGGAACTATGCCCAACGAGGGCTTCCGCTCGACCGAAAAGACCGTGCCATCGCCACGGTGCTCGCAGGTATCCGTAACACGCATGCTGCCCCACCGCGCCAGAAAGAGGCCATTCTTCCGGAAGAGCTGATCGCCATGCTGGAAACGCTTGATCGCGGCACGCTTCGCGGCCTGCGCGACCGGGCGATGCTGCTCTTCGGCTTTGCCGGCGGCCTGCGTCGCTCTGAAATCACTGGCCTCGACCTTGGCCGCGATCAAACAGACGACGGCCGTGGCTGGATCGAGATTTTGCAAAAGGGTCTTCTCGTCACCTTGCGTGGCAAGACCGGCTGGCGCGAGGTCGAAATCGGCCGCGGTTCCTCCGACGTCACCTGTCCCGTTGCCGCCATTGAGACCTGGATCAAGTTCGCAAAACTCGTTCACGGGCCTTTGTTCCGGAGGGTCACCGGTCAGGGCAAAACCGTCGGCCCGGACCGGCTCAAGGATCAGGAGGTCGCCCGCCTCGTCAAAAAGGCCATTTTGGCCTCCGGAATTCGCGGTGACCTGCCTGAAGCAGAGCGGGTCAAACTGTTTGCCGGTCATTCACTGCGCGCCGGCTTCGCCTCCTCGGCCGAGGTCGACGAACGCTACGTGCAAAAGCAGCTCGGCCACGCTTCGACTGAAATGACGCGCCTATATCAGCGAAGACGGGACAGGTTCAGGGTCAACCTGACCAAAGCGGCGGGGCTATAGAAATACCCCCTCCCTTGCTCGACGTCAAAAGTCCCACGGCGATATCAGTTCCAGACCCGTCGTCTCGAAATCTGCCAAATTTCGCGTTGCCAGGCGGCCGCCATTCAAGTGTGCGATGGCTGCGATCATGCCGTCCGGCGCCGACATTACTCGTCCTTGACGAGACGCATTGCCCATGATTTCGCCGTAGGCCAACGCGGCCTCTTCAGTCAACCCGAATATACGGTCGGAGAAACGGCGGCGCCAATCCAGCAGTCCTTGTGCCAACCGATCTGCACGTTGATCCGGTCTGATCTTCTGGATACCAAACGCAATCTCGGCTATCGAGACCGTTGGGAGCGCAATTTCGGAGTCGTACCGGACCAGCCACGCAACGACGGCCTCGTTCGGTGCCTTCTTAAGCGTCTCCGAAACAACATTGGTGTCGAGGAAAATCAAAGGTCAATTCCACGATGCGGATTGCGGTTCTCTTGGATGACCGCCTCCAAATCGATATCTGTCCCAGACTGCGTCACAAGCCGTGCGTAGAATGCAGCTGCCGGCTCACGACCTGCCTCTCTCACTTCGTACCACTCCAGGGCGCGCTCCACGACATCGGCAATTGAACGATTTTCTCTGCGAGCAAGACGGTGGGCCAGATCCCGCGCCTTTGAGCTTCGAACAGAAAGTTGGGGTTCAGCCATATCCAATCTCCTTTCCGCCTATACATAGCGACGCCGAGACCTGCCATCAAGATGGCTTATGCTAGCAAGCCACCTCAAGCCGATTATCTATGTCTCCGCATCGGGACATGCTTCGGAATTAGGCGCGAGGCTTCCGTTTCTCCCAACGAGCTGTCGTTTTCCATTTAATTCTGCGAAACCGACCTCAACGATTTCAGAATGTTGCTGGTGCACTTAATTTGAGAATGAACAGTTAATTTGATAGCGCACATTGGCTTTTGTCACTTTATGTGAGATTAGCGCTCGCGATCTTTTTTCTCGCGAGCCTGCGATGACTGCCCCCTTCCCCGACGAGATTGACGAGGCACTTTGGGATGAAGCGTGCCGGCGCGCGGATGCGATCCGCGGCTTCCTGAGGCGCCACCCCGGCCGCACAACAGTCGGAAACGTTGCGGAACTCGCCGTCGAGATGGGTTGTCAGCAAAGCGACGGCCTACCGCCAGATCAAGCTGTTTCGCACCGGCGGGACCGTTCTGTCTCTGGTGGATCGCAAACGCTGACGCCCGCAGGGTCATCGCATCCTGGACGAGAAGCGCGAAGAAATCGTCCGGACGACCATCAACGCGTTCTATCTGAAGCAGAGCCGACCCACGGTCTCGCAGCTGGTCCGGGACGTGCAAACGAACTGCATGTCGGCAGGGCTGAAGCCGCCGCATCGGAGAACAATCGTCGCTCGTCTTGAGGACATAGACCTCCAGAAGCGTGCCAGGCGACGCGGCGAACACAGATCTGCACGAGCTGCAGCCCGGGACATACGGAACAGGCGCCAATCCTGAGAAGCCAGCTCCTGGGATGGCGTATTACGTGCCCTCTGTGTGGAAGCCAGCTCCGGGATGCCGGCGGTGGTGAACTCCCCTCCCCTTTCCGGCAACATCATGATGCGGCCGTTCATGGTGAAAGACTGCTCGATGCTGAAGCCGAACGTGGCATCGGAACCAGGTCTCCGCAATCGGAAATTGCCCGACTTCGACTGATGCGCCGGATGACGTGGCCACCGCCGCGTGAAAAGGACCTTTGGCGATTCAGAGTTCTGGGCGCAATCATCCCCGATTTCGACCATGTCGTTGCCGAGCATCAGGAAAATCTGCCCACAACGGCAAAGCCGATCTTACCGCTTCAACTGCGGCCGGCTCTGCTGGCCGGTGTTGCCATTGTCGAACGTGCCGGACCGGAGATACTCAGAATGCTGCGCGGGCACATGATGGCCGACAACAAGGTCCGGTTCACCGATGCCCCTCAGGACATGATTGAACGAGCTCGCGGGTCGTGTGCTTCTTCGCAGATGCACATAATTTGAGAATCTTGCAGCAAAGATTCTCACAACTATATGGCAAAACTGAACGCAATCAGCGCATTCTTACAATTAGGCGCCAAGCGACACATGGACAATCTTCCGGGCCATAAGGTCACCGGCGTTCACTAGGCGATCGAAACGGCCGGTGCAAAGCTGCGCTACCTGCCGCCCTACTCGTCCAATTTCGACCCGATCGAGATGGCCTTCGCCAAGATCGAGGCGTCCCTCAGAAAGAAGGCGGCCCGCTCCATTCCCGATCTCTGGGGCGCCGTCGCACAAGACATCTTCGTGTCAAACGAATTCCAGAACCTCTTTGCCCGTGCCGGATATGACGCCGATTAAAGAGAATCGGCTCCAGAATTCCTAGCATAATCTCCAAGGTAAAAAGGATTAGAACCACAAGCAGTCGAAAATGCCGAATGTTTCGAGTCGAGACCGTCCGTCCGACAATCGCCAGCTAACGCCAACCCGCAGCGACGCATCTCGAAATGACCAAATCCTCTGAGAATTGATCCTATTGGGTTCGGCACGCCCAACACTGTCGCATCATTGCTGTGCGATCGGATTTAGCAGTGTCTTGCCTGCGTTGAGACGGTTGATGTTGTCGGCCATCGTGTGACGGCGACGGTTCACCGTGCCGTGCGTCCAGCCGGACATATGCGGCGTCATAACGACATTCGTCAGCTCATGAAACGGAAAGGACGACGGCAAGGAATTGGGGCTGGCGGCGTCGGGATAGACGTACCACGTGTCGATAATGGCACCGCCGATACGGTTCTCGGCAAGGGCCTCGTAGAGCGCCTTTTCATCGATCACCGGTCCGCGCCCGACATTGAGAATCACGCACTGTGGCCGCATGGCGGCAAGTTCTTTCTCACCGACCAGACCTGCCGTCTGATCATTGAACGGCAGGGTGTTCACGATGATGTCGGCCGCGCCCATGAAGGCACCGAATTCGGTGAGCGGATAGGCACGGTCATACAGCGCCGATGCCGGCGGGGTCGACCGGTTGGCGACGATGACCTCCATTCCGAAAGCCCTAGCCCTCGCCGCGATCGCCTTGCCGATATGGCCGAAGCCGATGAGGCCGATGGACTGCGACCCGAGTTCGGTGTGATGGTTCGTGGCGCCGCCGGAACGATAGGTCCAGTCGCCTTGGCGTAGGCGCCTGTCGGCATCGACGAGCGGAACGTGCCGGGCAAGCAGCGCCGCCATCACATATTCCGCAATCGCGGCTTCGTGGCCGAAGCAGTTGCAGAGCATTGCTCCATCAGGAATCAGGCCGAGATCGATCCCGTCATAGCCGGCGCCCGGCAATTGATAGAGCTTCAGTGCGGGTGGAACCGGCAATCCGACCGAAAGCTGAACGCCGATGATGACGTCGGCCGCCGCGTAGGCCGCGCGGTGTTTGCTTGCCTCCAGTGCGTCCGGCAATTCGACAACTTCATGTGGCGCATCCAGCAACTCGCGGAAACCGGGAACAAAGCTGCAGGCATTCTGACCGTGGAAGACGATTTTCATAAGGCGCACCATTGGTCGTGAGCATCCTGCCGCCAGGAAAGTACGGCCTTCGAAAGGCGGGATGTTCGAACAGAAAAATAGGGTCAGGCGAAGGCCAGTTGGACTTTCATCGACTGGCTGCGATCGGATGCAAGGCGAAAGGCCGCGTCGGCGTCGGCCGCCGGCATCGTCGCCGAAATGAGTGGCGTGAGATCAACGGCCCCCGTGGCGATCAGATGAACCGCGAGGCCAAATTCCGCATCAAAACGGAAACTGCCGCGCATCAGGATTTCCTTCGTCACAACGAGATTCAAGGGCAAGGAGATGTCGCCGCCAAGACCAACTGTCACGAGCGCTCCGCCCGGACGCACAACGTCCAGCGCAGCCGCAAGCGCCTTCGGCGCGCCGGAACATTCGAAGACCGCGTCGAAGAGCCCCTTGCGGTCCGCGAAGGGGGCGAGTCCATCCGGAGTTTTGGTGAGGTTGATCGTCGAGTCGGCGCCAAGCTTTCCGGCAACAGTAAGCGCCGCATCGGCGATGTCGACCGCGACAATTTCCCGAGCGCCGGCGTGGCGCGCCGCCGCGAGGACGAGATTTCCAATCGGCCCGCAGCCCGAAACGAGCACTTTTGCGCCAAGCAAGCTTCCGGCGCTCGCAACCGCATGCAGGCAGACCGCGAAAGGTTCGGCGCAGGCTGCAAGACCGAGGTCGAGGCATTGCGGCACCTTGTAAAGCTGCTCCGCCGGAACGGTCACCTCGTCGCGGAAGAGCCCCTGCATGTGCGGAAAGCGCATGGCGCTGCCGAAGAAGCTCATGTCAAGACACTGGTTGCGCTGACCCTTGCGGCAGAAGTGGCAGTCGTTGCAGGGCATGCCGGGATTGATCGCGACGGGATCGTCGGCGGCAAAGTCCGAAACGCCCACCCCAACGTCCATGACGCGGCCCGCCACCTCGTGGCCGAGGATCATCGGTTCCTTCAGCCGGACCGTGCCGAAGCCGGCGTGGTGATAATAGTGAAGGTCCGATCCGCAGATGCCGCCACGCGCGACACGGACCCGGACTTCGCCGGGTCCGGGAGCGGCGGCGTCGGGCCACTCCTCGATGCGCAGGTCATGGGGCTGGTGGGCAACTATCGCGCGCATGGCGGCGAACTCCATTTTTGCTCCAGAGCGTATGGCGCTCAATTTGATCGAAATTGAGCGAAAGGAATACGCTCAAAGCATTGAATTGATGTCGATTTCTCATCGATCAGGCTCGTCCACGCGATCGGAAGGAGATCTACAGAACTGAAATCATGCCGCCGTCGACGTAGATGATCTGGCCGCTGACAAAGTTGGAGGCGGCCGACGAGAGGTAGACGGCTGTGCCGACCAGCTCTTCGGGCTTGCCCCAGCGGCGGGCGGGCGTGCGCCCCTTCACCCAGGCGTCGAACTGCGGATTGTTGATTAGCGCTTCGTTCATGTCGGTGATCATGTAGCCGGGGCCGATTGCGTTGACCTGGATGCCGTGCTCTGCCCATTCGGCCGTCATCGACTTCGTCAGCAGCTTGATGCCGCCCTTGGCGACCGTATAGGGCGCGACGGTTGCGCGGGCGAGTTCGCTCGTCAGCGAGCCGATGTTGACGATCTTGCCGGATTTGCGCGGGATCATCCGCTTGGCCGCCTCGCGGCCGACGACGAAAGCACTCGTCAGGTTGGTGTCGATCACCTTCTGCCATTCGGCGGTGGAGAGTTCGACGATCGGTTTGCGCAGCTGGATGCCCGCATTGTTGACGAGAATGTCGACTGCAACGTCGTCCATATCGAACGCTTCGAAAGCGGCAACGACGGCAGCCTCGTCGGCGACGTTGAAGGCCGCCGTGCGCACCGAATATCCCTTGGCGCGCAGGGTCTCGGCTCTGGCCTCCAAGCGCGCAGCATCGACGCCATTGAGGACCAGCGAAGCCCCGGCCTCGGCGAGTCCGGTTGCGATCGCGAGCCCAAGGCCGCGGGACGACCCAGTGACGAGGGCGGTCCGACCGGAAAGATCAAAGAGTGTCATTCAAAAACATCCGTTGTGTTGAAATAGCCGCTCTTTGCAGGGATGAGCTTACTGTCCCTGGCCGCAGTGGCTCTGCCCAAACTCAGAGTGCGGAGGTCCGGCCGGAAAGGTCCGGCCGGTCGAAGACCGCGGGCAGCAGCTCGACGCCGAGGCCGAGGCCTTCCATCGGATAGACATAGCCGTTCTCGATCTTCGGCACAGCCGTGACCAGTTCCTTGTACCAGCCGCGATAGAAGGCGCGAACGCTCTCCTGGATCAGCGTATTGGGCTGGGAGAAGGACATATGGATCGCGGCTGCGAAGCCAACCGGGCCGATGCAGTCATGCGGCGCGAAGGGGCGATGATAGGTTTCGGCCATCGCCGCGATCTTGCGTCCCTCGGTGAGGCCGCCGGTCCAGCAGAGATCGGCCATCACCACGTGGGTCGCGTCGCGGTCGAGGAATTCCTTGTAGGCGTAGCGCGAGCCGAGCGTTTCCGACGCGCAGGTCCAGACGTCCGTCGAGGCCGCATATTCGGCCAGCGCCTGGGGTGAGTTCATGCGGATGGAATCTTCGTACCAGGTCGGCTGGAAGGGCTCCAACGCGCGGGCGATCTTCTTGGCCGTCGGCAGGTTCCACAGGCTGTGGAACTCGACCATGATCTCCATCCGGTCGCCGACCGCCTCGCGGATCAACTCGAACGGGCGGATCGCCGTCTTCATCTGCTCGGCGGTGATGAAGAGCCCCTTGTTCTCCATGGCGGCGGGGTCGAAGGGCCAGATCTTCATGGCGGTGATGCCGTTGGAAAGAAGATCCTCGGCAAGCTCGCCGGCCCGGTTCATGAAGGCGTCGAGATCCTCGTAAGGGCCCTCGTCGCCTCCAAGGTTCCAGGTATCGACGGGCTTGATCTTGTTGGTGCGGACATAGCGCGTGCCGGCGCAGGTGTTGTAGACGCGCAGCTTGTCGAAGCAGAGCCCGCCCAGCATCTGGTGGACCGGCTGACCGCAGACCTTGCCGAACAGATCCCAGAGCGCAATGTCGATGGCGGAGGCCGCGCGATATTCGACGCCAGTCGAGGACTGCGCGTTCGGCAGGTTCAGCATTTCCTTGTGCAGAGCCTCGATGTTCAGGGGATTCTGCCCGAGCAAGCGCGCCGACAGTGTGTCGTGGATATGGGCCTCCACGGCGCCCGCGCCATAGAAGGTCTCGCCGAGACCGGTGATGCCGGCATCCGTTTCGACATGGACCCACAGCACGTTGGCGAATTCTTCCAAGCGATATGTCTTAATCGCGGTAATCTTCATCAGAACGCTCCGGACAGCCTCACCGCGCAAGGTGAGGCAGGAATAGCGAGATTTCGGGGAAGGCGAGCAGCAGGGCGAGCATCGCCAGCTGGATGAACATGAACGGCCACAGGGAGCCGTAGATGACCGGAAGGGTGATCTCGGGCGGGGCGACGCTTTTGAGGTAGAAGGCGGCCGGACCGAAGGGCGGTGACAGGAAGGCCACCTGCATGGTCACCGAGAAGAGGACACCGAACCACACCGGGTCGTAGCCGAGGGTGGTAATGATCGGCACGAAGATGGGCATGCACAGGAGCAGGATGCCGATCCAATCCATGAACATGCCGAGGATCAGGAAGATCAGCATCATCAGCAGGACGGTGATCGATGGCGAGATGTTGAGCCCGAGGATCAGGTCGGTTACGAACTTCTGGCCGCCGGAAAGATTGTAGATGCCGACCATGACGGCGGCGCCAAAGGTGACCCACAGGATGATGCCGCAGGCCCGCAGCGTCTGGGCCAGCGCCTGAGCAAGCATCGAGACATTGAGTTCGCCGCGCAGCGCGATGATCAGGATCGCCATGCCGACAGCGATGTTGGCCGCTTCGGTGATCGAGGTGATGCCGCCGTAGATGCAGCCGAACACCGTGACGATGAGGGCGGCCGTCGGCAGCACGCCGCGCAGGAAAGCCGACAGGGAGAAGGGACCCTGTTCGCCCGCCTCCGGTTTCGGCGCGACGGCCGGGTTGAGCCAGCAGCGCACGGCGATGAAGGCCAGATAGAAGAGAGCCAGCAGGAAGCCGGGAATGAAGGACCCCAGGAACAGCTGGTGCACAGACACGTCGGCCGTCAGGCCGTAGACGATCAAAACGATCGAGGGCGGGATCATCGTCCCGAGCGAGCCGCCGGCGCAGACGATGCCGATCGCAAGGCTGCGATCGTACTTGAGGCGCAGCATCTGTGGCAGGGCAACAAGGCCGAGCAGGACGATTTCGCCGCCGATGATGCCGCTGATGGCGGCGAGCAGGACCGAGATGACGAGCGTGACGTAGCCGACGCCGCCACGCACCCGGCCGAAGACGCTGTTCAGCGCGTCATAGAGGTCGCGTGCCAGGCGTGAGCGCTCCAGCAGCGAGGCCATCAGGATGAACATCGGCACTGAGAGGAAGCTGTACTCCGTCGCGAGGCCGTAGACCGTCTTGTGGGCGAGGGCTAGGACCGGTGTGCCGAACTTCAGATAGGCGACGACCATGGCGAGCGAGCCGGCCGCAAAGGCCAGCGGAACGCCGACAGCCATCAGCGCGAAGATTCCGAACAGCAGAATGAGGGAAATCGTCAGGATGGTCATGGTCGCCCTCAGTCGATGCGGTCGTCTGCGCGATCGACCTGCCGACCGGAGCGAATGAAGTTGACGATCGCGAAGAGAGCCATGAGCGCGGCTGCCACGACGACGAAGGGCTTGACAATGGCTGGAATGGGCGGGTTCCAGGCGGTACCGAAGCGCTCGAAGGTAACGAGTGAACGCCAGGCGGAGGGTGCGCCAAACCAGGCGACACCGCCGCAGAAGACAAGGGCGGCCGCGAGCGTGATCAGGTCAAACAAGCGCTGGACCGGCCTTGGTACGACGTCGTAGATCACCGAGATGCGCAGGTGATCGTCGAGCGCCATCACGTAGACGCCGGCGACGAGGTAGACGAGCGCCGACAGAAAAAGCGCGGCTTCGTTGACCCAGATGGTGGGCGAGCCGAAAAGGTAGCGCGAGACGACTTCATAGAGCGTGATCCCCACGATCAAGAGCAGAGGGGATGCCAGCAGCGCCGCCTTGGGATAGGCCGGGCGTGCGGACTTCTCGTCATGGTCCGACATGAGTGCCTCATCTTTCAGAACGGCGGGTTCGGCGGACGTCATTCTGCGACCGGAATGGCGGTGCCGTTGCGGCTGGAAGGTCCGCCGCCGGCAGGTCAGGATGCCCCGTGCATTCCTGCCGGCAGCGGAGAGGTTCCGATTGAAAGTCCGCAGCAACTTCCGATGCGGACCGTTAAAGTCACCACACTGACGCCGCAGCTTTTCCCTTCCATCGGGTTCTTTGGCCCGATCCGGCAAGCTCCGGCTTTCAGGTCCCGATCAGTTGAGGATCCCGAGCGACTTCATGTAGGCGACGTGGGAGTCGTAGGCTTCCTTGGCTTCCGGGCTGCGCGTCGCCCAGTCGGCCCAGACTTCTTGGGCGACCTTGCGGAAAGCGAGGCGGTCTTCGTCGCTCCAGTTCTGCAACGTCACACCGGCGGCGGTCAGTTCAGCAGCGGCCTGACGATCGTTGATTTCAGACTGAGTGGCGACTTCTATCGCGATCGTGTCGACGGCGGACTGAAGGATCTGCTTCTGCGCGTCCGTCAGAGAGTTCCACTTGTCGAGGTTGAGGGCGACATGCTCGATCGGCATCGAGTGGAAGCCGGGATAGGTGGCGAACTTGCCGACATCATAAAGGCCGAGGCCCTTGTTGACGGCGAGCGTCGACGCATCGGCGCCAGCGACCGTGCCCGTGGTCATGGCCGTGAAGACTTCGCCGAAGGGCATCACGACCGGGGCGGCGCCGAGCTTTGTAAAGATCTCAGACTCCATGCCGGGCGGAGAGCGGAATTTCCAGCCCTTGAGGTCGTTGATGCCGGCGAGCGACGTCGTCGAGCCAAGCGATTCAGGCGTCGCGACAAAGGTACCGATGAGGTGCATGTTGAACTGTTCGTAGAGCTTGTTGGCAAGCTCCAGGCCACCCGCATCCTTATACCAGCCGAGGATCTGATAGGGCGTCGAATAGCCACCCATGATGTCGCCGTAGAACTGGAAGGCGGGGTTCTTGCCGGTGACGTAGCCCGCGCCCGTGGCGTCGCCGTCGATGATCCCCATGGAGGCCGATTCGAAGGATTCCGTAGACTTCACGACCGAGGAGTCCGTCAGCATTTCGATTTGCAACGAACCGCCGGACATCTTGTTGGCGAGATCGGCAAAGCGCAGCAATGCCTTGCCCTGCAGCGAGTTGGCGCTGTGGTGCGTCTGGAAGCGCAGCGTCACTGCATCCGCAGCCGAGCCGACTGCGGGCCAAAGCATGGCAAGACCTAGCGCAGTCGCGCCGAAAATGCGGGTTTTCAGCGAATTCATGGCGGTTTCCTCTCTTTCGTTCTCAGCCGTTTCGGCTTTGATTGGCCCTTCTGGGCGTTATTAATATTTTGTGAAATATCACCAATTAAAAAACAACTCAAGGCGGTCATCCCGCACTTTGTATTCCGGATGCCCACGAGTTGGGGATCCGGGGTCCTCGGCATTGAGGAAAGTCCAATGAAAGGAGGCACTAACGCCAAACGGCCTATATGATTCTTTTGGGGTCAAAAGAAAGAAGGGGTTGGGCTCACGACCGAAAGAGCGGCTCGATGCTGCAGTCGAGCAGGGAGGGATCGATGTCACGCTCGATACCGTCGAAGATCGCTTCCACAAAGCCGATCAATGCATCGGATGCGGCGACGGCGCGCTCAACATGGCGGTTTGCAACGGCGTCGAGAACGGCGAGGTGGCAGTCGATCGTGCCGCCAAGATTGACGCCCGCGCTGGTGTAATTGTGATGGATCCAGCCAATCCGGCGGAAGATTGTGTGCAGCGGACGCAGCGTGTGGACGAGGAAGGGTTCGCTGGCGGAGGCGAGAACCAGTTGGTCGATGCGCCGGTCGAGGGCGTTGAACTCGTCGATCGTCAGCGTATCGCGCCGCTCGCGCAGCACCCGCACCAGGTGCAGCAACTGGTTTCGTTGCGCCGGACTGGCGTTTTCAGCCGCCAGCTTGATGACGAAACGCTCCAGATCGCGGCGCAGAAGCAGCAGCATGCGTTCACGGGCAAGATCGATCGGTGCGATCTGCAGGCCATGGCGTGGCCGGACATGGATGAGGGTGTCGGCCGCAAGGCGCCCGACCGCCTGATGGACCGGCGTACGGCTGAAGCCCGTGGCTGCCTGGAGATCCTGAATAGCAAGGAAGCGGCCCGGGGCCAGCTGGCAATTGACGATCAGTTCTTCGAGCTGTTCATAGGCAAGCTCGAAGAGATTCATCGAATTGCGGCGCTTCGGGCCGGAAGCCCCCTTAGTGTCGCTGTCAACGAGTTTCGGCCCGCTGCGTGGACGGCGCAATTTGCTTCTCCCTTTCAGCCTCCGGGTCTTTGTGATCGCAAGATGCACTGGGCAGCGTGCAGCGACAATGCAAAATGCCGGCTGAGGTCAACTGGCGCGCGCCCCGTGTGGATTCCGCATTTGTTTTTGATGACGCCTCAGCCGAACAAGGCGGCCGCTCGCCTTTGTCTCGAGCTATGAAAAAGTTGCCCTAGCTCATGCGTGGCTCGAAATCTTCGGCAGCCGTTCCAATGACGCAAGCTGCGACTTAGCATCCAGCCGGTCCTGTCATCGCGGCCAATGCAGACGAACAGCCCAGTTCGCGTCACCGTCATGCGTTTGACCTTTTGCGCTACGTCACTCACGCTTCCGAGGCCTCATACAGTCGCTCTTCGGCCTGATTGTCCTTTGGCTGCTTTCGATCAGGACTGGCCGCCGTTTTGTCGGCCTCGAGTTTTGCCCGCAGCAGCGCCATCACCATCGGCCAGGTCGAAAACTGCCCATCCCTCGCTTTTTCGGTGAGGCTGCGCAAATAGCCGCCGGCGCTGTTGATCTGATCGGACCGCTGCAGGATCGCGGCGAGCGCGATTGCAGCCTGAACCTCCCCCATGGCTTGGCAGGCATCCCGCCAGGCGCTTTGGCTGACCCCCAGCATCGGCCGGGCAACCTCAGCTGCGGCCAGAAAGTCCCGCCATTGGCGGATCCCACTTCCCGGTGCCAAATCTTTCAGGATGGGACAAGCGTCCAGCACGATACCCAGCGGCAGTTCTCGCTTCGGCAAGCTCCGCAGGTTATCGGGTTCCTCAGCCTCGCTGTTCGCCTCATTCTTTTTTCCAAAGCCATTTTCAGATTCAGAAATGGAGTCTGGATTTGAATTCTGTATGTGCCGCTCAAAATGAGACTCATTGGCGCTTGGATTTTGTGCTTTTGTGAATGTTTCCAGAATGTCGCGGACTTCTATCCACAGTTCCTGAAGCTCCTCGCAAAGGCTCTCGATGAACTGCCGTGGCGCTGTCCGCGGAAGACGGCCAACCGTCTCCTGATAAATCTGACTGACCCGTCCCCAATTGCCAGGCACCCCTTCCGCAATGCCAGCGTCGATCATCTTGACGATGTCACGGCGAAGCAGCGTGAGACGTTCCTTGGCGACCTTGAATGCCTTCTTCTCGGCTCGCACCGCGTCCGCCAGTTCGCCGAACTCGGCAGCGCGCGCGACGATCGGCGAGAGGTCGAAACCGTAAGCCTGCTCGATCTCCCCTCCCCTGCCCTTTCGCGCAAAGCGCTTTCCATTCGGGCTGTCGCGACGAATGATCAGTCCGCAGTCGACCAGCACAGCCAAATGCCGTCTCAACGTCGCCGCCGGCATGCCGTTGGCTCTGGCCATCAGCTGCTCGTTCGATGGCCAGACAATAAGACCGCCCTCGCTGGAGAGCTCGCTGTCCGGATGGAAGGACAAAAGTGCGTTCAGGATCGCCAAGGAACGATCCGTCGCACCGAGAAGATCACGCGCTTCGCGGATTGACCGAAACACCTTCCATTTTTCCACTGTTGCCTCTTGGGGCAACGAATTCGCGGCAACCTGGCTTGCCATCTGGCCAATCGACATCGGCCGCCGCCCAAAGGGCGTCGTTGTCACATGTGTCTGCATTTCTCTTTCACCTATCGCTAGGCAATAGAAAATTGCTCGCCGAAAAGGCGCTCACGGCTCAAAAGAGCCTTGACTGTGATTCCGGGAAGTGCGAATCTCTAGCTACCACACTATGAGAAGGGCTTCCGGAAGCGATTTCGGGGGCCTTTTTCTTTTTGCCCTTAGTGGAATTTTGCGCTCAATCGATGGAATTGTCAGGTGACAATTCCATCAGGAACACATTTCTTTCAGTGGCTTGTTCCTCTTTTCTCATCATCAGCGTCGGCTTCCAAGCTGCCCTGAAATTCCTTCAAAAGCTCGGGAAGTCGTCTCTGAATGAACTCGGCAAAGTCCTTGTCGTTTGAGACGAGCCGGGTACTACTGCCCTTTTTTTCGATCCAGGCTATCCGTTTGGGAGCCGCCAAGCGCTTTTTGGAAACTGAATTCGCGGTTCCGACAACCTCAAGGGCTAACCCAAATCGGCGATCGGTGTCAGCCTGAGCAAACTCCGGCGATCGTATCAGCACAGCCAGCCGGTCGTGAGCTCCTTGCCCCGCCAAACCCTTGGCCAGTTGCAGCCACCTCGGGCGCCCGACCTTTGGTGCGGGACCAATAGCAAGAATGAACTCCTCGCTGAGGGCCTGGGCGACGGTCAGCAATCGAGACAGCTCTGGTTTGTCCACATTCAGTGCGGCAGAAAGAGTGTCACGATTGAAGCCACGAGCTTCCATCTGCAATGCGAATCTTGCTCGCTCTGCAAACGTCAGGTCCTCTCTCGGGCCATTTTCCTGACCCTGAAGGATGACCATTTCCTCATCCGTCAACTTCCTGATGATCGCCTTAAGCGGACGCCCGAGGTCCTGCGCCACGCGCCATCTGCGATGACCGGCGGCAATCTGGAAATGGCCTTCCTTATCCGGATGCGGGCGGGCGATAATCGGAATCTGTTGGCCGTTCAACTCGATTGCGGCCCTGAGTTCTTCCGTCCGTGGATCATCCGTCAGCGGAATACGATCGGAAATCGGAGACGGGCTGAAAAGGCCAGTGTCAAGCTCTTGCGTTGTCTCGCGGTTTGCTAATTCTTCCCTCAGGGCCTTGGCTTGTGCTGCCTCTGCTGAAAGGCGGTCCAGCCCCAAGCTCATCGCCTTGACGGCGCCAGACGGGCGCGCTTGCGGCGTCGAACCTCCTGAAGGAGGCAGCGGTTTGCCGGCCGCAACAAGCCCTTGGAGAATATCTCTACCCTTTTTCACTTGGAGGCCCTCCCCCAAGCTTGAAGAATGAGTCTTTCGACATCGCCGTTGACCGCATCCATCGATTCCACAGCTCTGTCGTACGTCTGGCGATGCATGGACTCTCGAGGTGCTTCATAAACAGTCTGCTTGGAAAGCCCCGCGTCGGAAATAGCCGTAGACTTCACCATCATTGGTGTGAGGACGCGCTCACCAAAAAGATTTCGAAGAAAGGCGACGATCTGGTTTTGTGGACCGTCGTTTGGCTCATGTCTGGTAATGAGGTAGCGCATCCAGTCGTATTGCAGATCGCCGCCAGCATTCCGCACAACCGACAATAGCTGTGACGTCATGGCCAGAAACTGATTCATCGACGCAACGTCGAGCATCTGAGGGTGAATGGTAATCAGGACCCCCGTCGACGCGCAAAGTGCCGACATGGTGAGAAATCCGAGCTGCGGTGGGCAGTCGATGACCACGACGTCGTAGTTATCGGCGACGCTCTCCAATGCGGCTGCAACGCGCATGAAGAAAAAACCATCCGTATCCCGGTCCTGATCGGCGAGGATTCGCGGCGTGTCATGCTCGAACTCGTGCAGCTCCAAATTCCCTGGAACGAGGTCAAGTCCCGCAAAGTAAGTTTGACGCACTATATCGCCCAATGGCTGCCGCTCTTCATCATAACGGATGGCACCATAGAGCGTTTGATTGTCGGCAACATCGAACTCAGGCTGGTAGCCGAATAGCGCCGACATGGAAGCTTGCGGATCAAGATCGACTGCGAGCACGCGATATCCCCGCAGTGCCAGAAATTGCGCTAGATGCGTTGCCGTCGTCGTTTTTCCGGAACCGCCTTTGAAATTCGTGACGGCGATCACCTGCAGATGTTCATTTGACTTCCGCGCCGGAACATAACTTGCCTTGCCCTTGCTTAGGTGGTGACGGAGCGCATGAATTTGCTCCAGCGTGTATCGACGACGGCCGTTCTGCTTCTCGGGAACCGGGCCTTCTTCGTCAGTCGCCAGATTCCGAATATAACTTTCGGTGACACCAATAAGCTTTGCCGTCTCAGCAGTGGAGAAGGAACGCAGTCCCTTTTTCGCTTCAGGAGGAAACAGCCTCTCTCTCAGGACTTGAAGCTGGGAACCTAGCGCTTGCGAGTCACTCCATATCGTCTCGTCAAATGAGATCGCATCGCTAGGTCTATTTTTTTCGGCTTCGTTTGATATCATTGTGAAAGTCGCAAAAGAGAGCTGATGGGGCATTTTTCCGCAACTTCAACTGAGTCCACCACCTTGGTCAAGGAATTTAAAGTTAACGATGTCCTAACGCGATTCGCGCGTTTTGGCATCTGACTGATTCGCCTACTCCTTTTGCGATTTGTCAGCTGACAACGGCGCGAAGCACTTCGCTTATCAAATGCGACTTTCGGGCTTTTCACAATCTTCGGGAATTGGTCCGGTCAGTCACCCCGGCAATTTGACCGGGGTGACCACCGCGGTGCTTTCCGGCACAAGCCGCATCTCGGCCGCAACAGCCCGGAGAGAGAGATGCAGCAGAAATCGATCAAGCAAATCTGGCCTTCGGAATTTGCCGCCGGACGAGCTCAATGACGGCGAGTTCGTCTCAGGCCCGCTTGGTGCGCAAGCTGAGTGACGCGCTCGGAGACGTCATCTGCACGGCACTGGATGACGCGAGCGTCGTCGAGGTGATGCTCAATCCGGACGGCCGACTATTCGTCGAGCGCCTCGGGGTGGGCATCGGAGCAATCGGTGACCTCCTGCCGGGTGCAGCTGAGATCATCATCGGCACCGTCGCCCATGCGCTGAAGAGCGAAGCGGATGAAGAGCGGCCGATTATCTCCGGTGAGCTGCCAATTGGTGGTCATCGGTTCGAGGGCTTGCTGCCACCTGTCGTGAGCGCACCAAGCTTTACGATCCGCCGACGGGCTTCAAAGCTCATTCCGCTTGGCGAATATGTGGTGAGCGGCGTGATGACCGAGCTTCAGGTCCGACTGATCCGCCGCGCCGTTGAGGATCGCCTGAACATCGTCGTCTCTGGAGGGACGGGCTCGGGCAAAACGACCTTGGCCAATGCCGTCATCGCAGAGATCGTTGCGGCGGCGCCATCGCACCGGCTGCTGATCCTGGAAGACACCGCCGAGATTCAATGCGCGGCGGAGAACACCGTCGCGCTGCATACGACCGACACCGTCGACATGGCACGTTTGCTGAAGAGCACGATGCGGCTTCGGCCTGATCGGATCATCGTCGGGGAGGTGAGGGACGGTGCCGCACTCACATTACTCAAGGCCTGGAACACTGGTCATCCGGGCGGGATCACGACCATCCACGCCAACTCTGCGCACTCGGCACTGCGACGGCTTGAACAGCTGACGGCTGAGGCCAGCCAACAGCCAATGCGCGAGGTGATTGGCGACGCCATCGATCTCGTCGTCTCGATCGAGCGAACGGCGACGGGCAGGCGGGTGCGCGATGTCATGCGCGTGAACAGCTTTGACGGCACCCACTACGAAACACACCACCATTCCGAGATTGAAGAGGACAGCCATGCAGCTTGAGTTTCGTCGACGCAATTTTGCGAGCCTTCCGCTCGGGGTTCTGGCTGCCGTAGTCGCAACTCCGGCTCTGGCGAGTTCCGGCGGTGGCCTTCCATGGGAAGGGCCACTGCAGCAAATCCAGCAGTCAATCACGGGACCTGTGGCAGGGTTCATTGCGCTGGCTGCCGTCGCTGTCGCGGGCGGTATGCTGATCTTCGGCGGCGAGCTCAACGATTTTGCACGGCGCCTGATGTATGTGGTGCTCGTCGCCGGCATTCTTCTTGGCGCAACGCAGATCGTCGGTCTCTTCGGCGCATCCGGTGCATCGATCGGCATTTCAGATCAGGCACCCGGTTTACCGAATGGGGAGGCGCGCGATGGCTGAGCCAATCGTATCCCTCGCGACCTCTCGCATTCATCGCGCCTTGTCGCGGCCACACCACCTGATGGGCGCCGACCGCGAACTTGTCCTGCTGACAGGGCTTGCCACCGTCATTCTCGTCTTCGTCGTGCTGACCTGGTTCTCCGTGGCTTTGGGCATTGCCATCTGGATCGGCGTCGTCGGCGCCTTGCGGATGATGGCAAAGGCCGACCCGATGATGCGACAGATCTATCTGCGTCATATCCGCTACAAGCCGAGCTACCGTCCGACGGCCTCACCCTGGCGGAGGACCTGATCCGCGATGATCGCGCTGAAGCAGTTTCGAAACCGCAATCCTTCGTTTTCCGATTTGTTGCCCTATGCCGGCCTTGTCGAAGACGGGATCATTCTTCTGAAGGACGGCTCGCTGATGGCCGGCTGGTATTTTGCCGGTCCGGATTCCGAAAGCTCCACAAACAGCGAGCGCAACGAGGTTTCGCGGCAGCTGAATGCAGTCCTTAGCCGGCTTGGCAGCGGCTGGATGATCCAGGTCGAGGCCGTTCGCGTGCCGACGACGGCCTATCCTGCGCGCGAAACCTGCCATTTCCCCGATTGCGTCACGCGGGCGATCGACGAAGAGCGCCGGGCGCATTTCGAAGCGGAGCGGGGCCACTATGAGAGCCAGCACGCGCTCATTCTCACCTATCGCCCGCCGGAACCGCGCCAGTCGGCATTGGTGCGATACGTCTATTCGGACGAAGGCAGCCGGTCCGAGACCTATGCCGACGGCGTTCTCAAGAGCTTTCAGACGTCGATCCGCGAGGTCGAACAGTATCTCGCCAACGTGCTCGTCATTCGGCGCATGGTGACGCGCACGGTCCTCGATCCTGAGACCGGTATTGAGGCGCGCTATGATGAGCTCTTTCAGTTCATCCGCTTCTGCCTTGTCGGCGAGAACCATCCGGTCCGCTTGCCGGCCATCCCGATGTATCTCGACTGGCTGGTGACCGCCGAGTTTCATCATGGGCTCTCGCCCATGGTCGACGGCAATTATCTCGCCGTCGTCGCCATCGATGGCTTTCCGGCGGAGAGCTGGCCGGGCATCCTCAATTCGCTCGATCTGATGCCGCTGACCTATCGCTGGTCGAGCCGCTTCATCTTTCTCGATGAACAGGAAGCCCGCCAAAGGCTCGAACGCACGCGCAAAAAATGGCAGCAGAAGGTTCGGCCCTTTTTCGACCAGCTCTTCCAGACCCAAAGCCGCTCCGTCGACCAAGATGCGATGACCATGGTGGCCGAGACAGAAGATGCGATTGCCGAGGCGTCGTCGCAGCTTGTCGCCTATGGCTACTATACAGCGGTCATCGTGATGTTCGATACCAACGAGGCCCGGCTTCAGGATCACGCCGAGGCCGTTCGCCGGTTGATCCAGGCCGAAGGGTTTGTCGCGCGGATCGAAACGCTCAATGCGACCGAGGCCTATCTTGGCAGTCTGCCGGGCGTCACATACGCTAATATCCGCGAGCCGTTGATCAACACCCGCAATCTTGCCGACCTCATCCCGGTCAATTCGGTCTGGGCCGGCAGTGCGGTCGCGCCGTGTCCCTTCTATCCACCCAATGCGCCGCCGCTGATGCAGGTCGCAAGTGGCTCCTCGCCCTTTCGACTGAACCTTCATGTCGATGACGTCGGCCATACCCTGATCTTCGGCCCGACGGGCTCGGGAAAGTCGACTTTGCTGGCGCTGATCGCCGCGCAATTCCGCCGTTATGAGCATGCGCAGATTTTCGCCTTCGACAAGGGCAAGTCACTTTATCCGCTCACTCTGGCTGCCGGCGGCGATCATTACGACGTCGGAGCAGGGGAGGGCGCACTCGCCTTCTGCCCTCTTTCCGAGCTCTCCACCGACGGAGATCGTGCCTGGGCGAGCGAATGGATCGAGACCCTGATCGCCATGCAGGGTGTGACGATCGCGCCGGATCATCGCAATGCGATCTCCCGTCAGGCCGGCCTGATGGCCACGGCACCGGGCAAGTCACTCTCCGACTTCGTCAGCGGCGTTCAGATGCGCGAGATCAAGACGGCGCTTCGGCATTACACGCTCGATGGCCCCATGGCCCAATTGCTCGATGCGGAAGAAGACGGTTTGACCCTCGGCACATTCCAGACCTTCGAGATCGAAGAGCTGATGAATATGGGCGAGCGCAATCTGGTGCCAGTTCTGCTCTACCTTTTCCGCCGGATCGAAAAGCGCCTCACCGGCGCGCCCAGCCTCATCATTCTCGATGAGGCCTGGTTGATGCTCGGTCATCCGACCTTCCGCGACAAAATCCGCGATTGGCTGAAGGTGTTGCGCAAGGCCAACTGCGCCGTCGTCCTCGCCACCCAGTCGATCTCGGATGCGGAGCAGTCCGGCATCATCGACGTTCTGAAGGAAAGCTGCCCGACCAAAATCTGCCTACCGAATGGCGCGGCCCGCGAAGCCGGTACACGCGAATTCTATGAGCGCATCGGGTTCAACGAGCGGCAGATCGAGATCGTCGCAACCGCCACACCCAAGCGGGAATATTACGTTGCTTCCCCAGAAGGCCGGCGGCTCTTCGACATGGCCCTTGGCCCCATCGCGCTCGCCTTCGTCGGTGCCTCCGGAAAGGACGATCTCAAACGCATCGAGGAACTCGGCACGGCGCATGGCGCGGATTGGCCGGTGCATTGGCTGCGAACAAGGGGAGTGGACAATGCGGAACGCATTCTCGCGGCCGACTAGAGCCGCGATCGCCGCGCTGATGGCAATGGCATCGCTTCCCCTAGCTCCGGCCGATGCCGGCACTGTAACGGGCGCGGCGACCGAATGGACGCAGCTGCTCAACAATTCCGAACTCGTGAGCCTCGTCGGGCAATCAGCTGAGCAGATCAACAACCAAGTGACGCAGATAACCCAGCTTGCAGAGCAAATTCAAAACCAGCTCAAGATTTACGAGAACATGCTCCAAAACACCCTGACGCTGCCGAGCCAGATCTGGGGACAGGTCGAAGACGACCTCAATCAGCTGCGAACTCTCGTCAATCAGGGCCAGTCGATCGCTTTCTCCATGGGCAACGCTGACGACGTCTTGCGTCAACGGTTCCAGAGTTTTGCCGCGTTCAAGTCTGGGCTCGCCAATGGCGACAGCTTCTCCTCGAGCTACGAAACCTGGTCCGACACCAATCGTGACACGATCGCGGCAACGATCAAGGCGGCCGGGCTCACCGCCGATCAGTTCTCTTCGGAAGAGGCAACCATGGGTCAGCTCCGGTCGATGTCGGAAAGCGCCGTCGGCCAGATGCAGGCGCTGCAGGTCGGTCATGAGATCGCCGCGCAACAGGTGGCCCAGACCCAAAAGCTGCGCGGGCTCGTCTCCCAGCAAATAACGATGATGGGTGCCTGGTATCAGTCGGAACAGGCGGCCAAGGATTTGGCCCAGAGCCGCCGAGAAAAGTTCTTCAACGCAACGCCGCCGTCCACCTCCGGCGGCCAGATGATGGAGCCGCGCTGGTGAGCCGGATTGTTGTCATTGCTTCAGTCGCCCTCGTGGTCGTCGCGATCGGTTTCGTCGTCTGGACCAGTTTTGGATTGTCCGACACCACGGTGTTCCGTGGTCAGGCCGCCTCAACGCCGCGGACGTTCGACACAACCGGAGGACAGGAGATGCGCCCGCGCTGGGGCACCAACATCGGGGAGGCCGACGGTGCAAAGAGCAACTAGGCGAGCCTCCCTCGGCCTGACGATCCTCGTTCTGACTACTTTGCCCGCCTTTGCCCAGGAAGGCGCACTGCTTACGCAGCTGCAAAACGAGATCGCCAATGCTGCAAACGGTTGGCAATCGACGATCGTCAATGCAGCGCGCTCGCTCTTCTGGATCCTCGCGGGCATCGAGGTCGGAATTGCCGCCGTCTGGCTTGCGATCTCGGCGGCCGCGCTCGACACCTGGTTCGCCGAACTGGTGCGCCGCATCATGTTCATCGGCCTCTTCGTCTTTATCCTCGAAAAGGGACCCGACTTCGCCAAGGCCGTCGTCGACAGCCTTTTTCAAATTGGCGCCGGCGGTGGTTCGGCCTCGCCCGCCAATGTCTTCAATGCCGGTCTTCGGGTCGCAAGCGAGATGTCGGCCAAGGCTCAGTTCGGCCTGTTCGAGGATAATGCGCTCGCAATTGCCGCAGTCTTTGCCATGGTTGTGGTGGTGATCTGTTTCAGCCTTGTTGCGGCAATCTTTATTGCCGTCATGGCGGAAATGTATGTGGGTCTCCTTGCCGGCATGATCATGCTCGGGCTTGGTGGCTCGAGCTTTACCAAGGACTTTGCCGTCCGCTATCTCGTCTACGCCTTCTCGGTCGGCATGAAGCTGATGGCTTTGGTGATGATCGCAAGAATCGGGTCCGAGGTTTTGATCGGCCTCGCCAATTCCCCGTCAAATGGCGACGAGTTTCTGGCAACGCTCGCGATCGCCGGCATTTCCGTCGTTGTCTTCGTCATCGCGATGTATGTGCCGAACATCATCCAGGGCATGGTCCAGGGCGTCTCCGTCACCGGCGGCATGGAGGCGATCCGGCATGGCGCCCAAGCCGCAAGCTTCGCCGCCGGCGGCGCGGCGCTGGCGGCAGGGGGAATCAGGGCAGGGGCTTCCGCCTATTCCAACGCCCGAGCGGGAGGCCAGTCATTTGGAACGGCTGCCCTCAAGGGTATGACGAGCAGCGTGGGCGCCGCAGGCGGCGCGGTCGCCTCGGCAGCCCGAGACAAAGCGATCGGCGTACCCGGCACATGGGGCGCCTCGACCCTTGGTCTCGCCAACGCCAAGCTTGATCAGAACCAGGGCAGGCAAGCGACAAAGCCTTCCAGCGATGACAAGGCCTGAGGAAAGATATGGCCAAGGCTTCAATCCCAGAGAATCCGTATCTTGCCGCACGGCAGGAATGGAACGAGCGCTACGGCTCTTATGTGAGGGCCGCAGCGGCCTGGCGCATCGTTGGTGTCACCGGCATGCTGATGGCAGTCATTGGCTTCACCTACGCGCTCTATCAAAGCACCGAGGTCAAGCTCGTTCCCTATATCGTCGAGGTCGATGAGCTCGGCACGGCGGCGAACGTCGGCTTTCCGCAGCAGATCGACTATGCCGATCCGCGCGTGGTGCGGGCAACGCTTGGAAGCTTCATCTCGAACTTCCGGTCCGTCACGCCCGACACGGTCGTCCAGAAACAATATATCGATCATACATATGCACTGCTGCGATCTGCCGATGCCGCGACCGAAAAGGTCAATGCCTGGTTCCACAACAATTCGCCTTTCGAGCGCGCCAAAACGAAGACTGTTGCGATTGAGGTGACGAATATCGTTCCGCTTTCAAACCAGAGCTACCAGATCGACTGGACGGAATATGAACGCGACCGGCAAGGCAAGGAACTTGCCACAAGGCGGTTTCGCGGCGTTGCGACCGTGACGCTCACTCCGCCGCAGGACGAGGCGGTCATCCGTCTCAATCCCATCGGTCTTTATCTGAAAGACTTCGACTGGACGGCGCAGCTCTGAGCGCAGCCAAGGACTTTGCAATGACACAAACGAAACGCTGCAGCACGGTGTTTTGCGCCGGCCTCATGCTCGCGGCCGCAAGCCTGCCAGTTTCCGCGCAGCAATTGAGCGGCAATGAAACCCGCGGCACTCAGCTGTCTGGTCAGTGGCAACACAGCCGAGGCCTCGTCGCGCGCGGCCTAGATGGCAAGGTGATTTTTCTCTTCGGCGAGGTCCAACCATCTGTCGTCTGCTCGCCGCTCCAGGTCTGCGACATCGAGCTTGAGGCCGGCGAGGTTGTTCGCGACGTCCTACTCGGCGACACCGTGCGCTGGAAGGTGGAGCCGGCGACCTCCGGCGCACCGAACGGACAGGCCATCCATCTGATCGTAAAGCCATCGGAACCGGGACTTGTGACGTCCATGGTGGTGACGACGTCGCGACGGACTTATCACATCCAGCTGAAGTCGCACCCGACACAATACATGGCCCGTGTCGGCTTCGATTATCCCGAAGACGTTAGCGCCCGCTTCGCCGCGATCAATGCGCGAATTGAGGCGAGCGTTGTTCCGGGCGCAGGTGTGCCGGCCGATCAGCTGAATTTTTCCTTTTCCATGAGCGGCTCGGCGCGCTGGCGGCCGACGCGCATCTATAGCGACGGGATGAAAACCTACATCCAGTTTCCCTCATTGCTCTCCGGCCAGGATGCGCCGGTTCTCTTCGTCGTTTCCGGCGGTGAAAACCGCATCGTCAACTACCGCATGAAAGGCACCATGATGGTCGTCGACTACAACATCGACCGCGCGATCCTCGTTTCCGGCGTCGGCCGAGCCCAGGAGAAAATCTCGATCCGGCGGGGAGGGTAGGGGATGCCGCAATTTATCGCCTCCTTCAGGTTGCCCACTGCCATCCTTTGTCTCGTTCTACTCGCCGCCTGTCAGACGACGGGTCGCCCAGGGCTGATCAAGAGCGAGGTCACCGCAGAACTCACGCCAGAAGCGGCCAGCGCAATTGCCCAGGATATGGGTGGAAAACTCGCCGAGCAGATCGGGCCGGGCAATACGACCATCGCCCTTCGCGAAAATGACACTGTCTTCGGTCCGACGCTTGAGGCATCGTTACGCGGCAGGGGCTATGCCGTCGTCACCGATCAGGCAACTGAGGGCGCTGCTGTCGAACCGCTCGCCTACACAATCGATCCCTTCGAGGGCGGCGTTCTTGTCAGGCTCTCGGCCTCAAGGATCGAGCTCACGCGCGTCTACACCTTAAATGGCACCGGTGCCACGCCGGCAAGCCCTTTGTCGGTCATGCAGCGCAGATCGGCAGCGCCGTCATGACACAGTCGTTGAAGCTTGGTGGCGCTGACAACAGCAGCGGACCGGCCATAAGGCGGGTGAACCGCGTCCCGATCATCGTCGCATTCACCCTTGTTATCGTCTTCTTGGCGGTCATCATCTACGGGCTGTCGTCAAGGGGCCTTCGTTTCGGCGGCGACGAAGAGATCGAGCCCGCGTCATCGCGGCCGGCCTTGAGTGACGCGGAACGGCTGAAGCAGGGCGTCCCGGACGGGATCATCGGCGAGCCGCAGCCGATGCGCCTCCAGCCGGAACCGCCGGCCGAAAAGAAAGAGCCAGCCCGAAACCCGTTCACGCCCTCTGATAACAATCCCGCGCCCATCGGAACGACATCAGCTCCAGAACTCGAACCGGATGCCGTTTGGCGGGCTAGACTAAAACGCGAGCAGGATGAGCAAATGCTGCGCGAATATCATCGCCAGCAAATGGCCAGCATCCAGGCCCGGGAAGCTGCAGCGAATTCACCAATAGCCGTCAATTTGAAGGGGTTGAATGACGCCAGCCCGACCGGCGCGTCAAGCCAGCGGAACCCAAGTCAGGCCACGACCCAAGGTCAGCCGGCGACGGCTCTCGACCTCTATTCGACCGCGATGCAAGCTGCCGCCAGTGGCCAAAATGCTGATCCCAACGGGCAGGGCGCCAAGAGCCAATTCTTCAATCAGGACATTGCCGATCTCGGCTATTTGCCGAACACCGTCGTTCCGCAAATGTCGCCTTTCGAACTGAAGCGAGGCTCGGTGATCCCGGCAACGCTGATCACTGGCATCAATTCCGATCTACCCGGCCGGATCACCGCACAAGTGTCGCAAAACGTATATGACAGCGCGACCGGCAGACATCTCCTCATTCCGCAAGGAGCAAAACTCTTCGGCCGCTACGACTCCAATGTCACATTCGGACAAAGCCGCGTTCTCGTCGTCTGGACCGACATCATCTTTCCGAACGGATCCACCCTCCAGATCGGCGGCATGGCCGGCACGGATGCGGCAGGATACGGCGGCTTCAGCGATCAGGTCGACAATCACTATCTTAAGACCTTCGGCTCGGCTGTCCTCGTGGCACTAATCGGGGCTGGCACCGACATGCTGCTTCCGGATGACAATTCGAGCCAGGGCAAGACGGATAGCGCGGCCGATGCTGCAAGGCGATCCTTCGCCGAGACCTTCGGAAAAGTCTCGCAGCAGACAGTATCCATGAACGTGAACGTCCAGCCGACGCTCGAAATCCGGCCAGGCTATCGCTTCAACATCCTCGTCGATCAGGATGTGATTTTTCCGAGAGCATATCGGGGATGATCAAAGATAAAGGGCCGCAAAAAGATCGTGTTGCGGATATCTGATTTGCTGACCCGCTCGGCAAGCTTTTTGATGTTTGCGGATTTGGGTCTCATATTCGTTCCCTCGTCACTACGACGCGACCCAAATCCTCCTTAGTTCACAACCTCAAATCTGTGACATTGGTGCTGACGGCGGACACGCCAACATCGGCTGCATCCCTCGAATGCTCCCAAGGTCGCCTATCCGGAACTTGCCTTTCCTCATAGTGAGACACAGCTTCGCATAAACGGGTGCTACCGCACCATAAATGATAATGTCAGTGTTGTTTGAAGCGCCATCAGAGGCGATGCGTGCCTGCCAATCAACCGAGCATCATCGTCAATATCGGATGTTTCCGTGACCTTCTATGATGGCTTTGATCCGCGTCCTTGCCCCAAGACTCGGTGGCCGGTCTGATTGATCACCAGCCCTATCAAGTTTGCGAACGCGGACGGCCAGCTCCGCATATGGCCACCGACATAGCCCGCAAGTCGCCGAACGCGTAACCCGCAGCGAGACAATTGACCTGAATTCGACGATTTAAAAGCAATTTTGCGGCGTTCCGGGCCGACCCGATCGCATGCCGCTCCATTAGAGATATGTTCATGGAGATTGAAATGACCGGGGCACCTGCCGTTCAGATTTCCTACGAGAATCAGGGCTGCGAAGACCATCCTGGTGTCCGTTGTCGAAGGGGTGAATGGCAAAGGCGAACTGACCATCTCGAGGGTCTTGGAGGCGCTGATCATCACCAGTTATATCTTCGTTCCCAACACTATGCGCGGAATAGGCGCCGCCTCCACATCGGCCGGGTTCAGGCTCCGAATGGTGTCGTCATGACCGCCGTCGACATGTCACATCCCGCAAAAGGCCCACTGAGCTTCCCGATCTACTGCGCGCTGTGGATTGCCACGATCATCTCGAACATTGGCATCTGGATGCATGATGTCGGCGCGGGCTGGCTGATGACTTCGCTGTCGTCCAGCCCTCTGCTGGTTGCACTGGTGCAGGCAGCCACGATGCTCCCGATGTTTTTGCTGGCCCTGCCGGCCGGGGCGATGGCCGATATTGTGGACCGGCGCAGAATGCCCTTCACTGCGCAGATGCTCGGCCTTACCGCCGCAGCGGTTCTGGCCTTTCTCACGTTTCGGGGACTGACCACCCCGAGGGTGTTGCTAGCTGCGACCTTCGTTCTCGGTTTCGCGGCAGTACTCAGCGCACCAGTGTTTCAGGCCATTGTCCCTGAGCTGGTGGACAGGCCGACGCTGCCAGACGCGGTGGCGCTCAACAGCCTCGGCGTCAACATTTCGCGCGCGATCGGCCCGGCACTTGGCGGAATTATTGTGGCGATGGTCGGCCCGTCAGCCGTCTTTGCAATCAATGCCATATCGGTTTTAGCCGTCGTGATCGTGCTTGTCAGAGCGCATCCGAAAACGCATCTACAAAACGCAAGACCTCGCCCGAGCCGATATCTTCGACTATATCGAGGCGTTCTACAATCGAACCCGCCGCCACAGCCATCTCGGCGGTGTCAGTCCTGAGGCGTTCGAAAGCGCCGTGACGTGAGGCTGGGAATTGTCTGTCAGTCCGGGTGCAGTCCACGTCGCATTGAATGCGGCCATAGAAATCTGTATTCTGATAATTTATCATCATTACTCTCAATTTAATTCAAGAGAATATACGTTGACTCCATGTAATCTGTTGCGAAGAGAATGCATTCCTAGTGGGCGTAAGGAGTCAATACGGCCACAAACCATCGAATAAGTTGCCTCTGATATCAGGCAATTCGTCCCAAATTCTTTATTGAGCGCCTCTAATCGTTGAGCAACATTAACGGTATCGCCATAAAGCGTGAATGACAGACGCTCCTCACTCCCAACCGTTCCTGCTGCGACTGGACCGCTTGCAATGCCTATGCGCATCCGCAGTCGATGGTGAAGAAACTCGGAGTTATTTAAGGCCTCGGTGATATCTCTCGCCGCCATGACTGCATTGAGAGCGTGCTTATCAAGCGGAAGCGGCGCATTGAATGAAGCCATCACGGCATCGCCGAAATAATTTACTATAAGGCCCCCGCGCATAGTTATCGCTTGGCTGACCATCGCAAATATCTCGTTCAGGAGCTTGACGACGTCAGCGGGTGGCAATTTTTCGGAAAGCGCTGTGAAGCCTTCGATATCTGCAAACAACAACGTGGCATCTCGCAATTGGGGGGCCAGTTGTCCATCGCTCTGAAGGTCCGCGATGACTGTTGCAGGGACATATTTGCCAAACAAATGCTGCATCTGACCACGCGTTTCTTCGGCTGACACTCTGGCGAGTACAATAGATCGGACGCCATAGATTGCGATCGCCGCGATAATAGTGACCGCAACGATGATCAGAACCTGCTCAATACGAGACTCCATACCGAAAAAATTCGGATTTAGAACGATGCTATAAAAAATTTCTCGCGACGGCGCCAACGGCAAGTCCGCAAATGTAAGAGTTATGGGCATTCCTGCCTTGATCCAAGCCGTGGACAGAGCCAGCCCTAGCGCGCAACACCCGCCGGTGAACAGGACAAGTGATGGTGACAATGTCAAAATAGATGCAGAAATAACTATAAAGTAATATTGATCTCTGGCTGTAAAAAATACAAGATTCTGCGGAATATCGTCTCCACTACTCAAAGGTGCGAACGTAATTATGATGGAAATGATGATGGCATCTATAAAAAAAGAGGCAAAGCGGGACAGTCTCTCAAGCCGCGTATCGGCTGTCTTCAGCCAGAGTAGTCCGGAAATGGCAATGGTAAGTGTGAACAGCCATATCGCAATGTTTACAGGAAAATGATAACCTGCAAGAAAATTGAAAGACAGAGTTACGATAGCAATTGTTCTGCCTATAATAGCCAGCCTGAATCCATGCCGTTGAGCTTCCGCTAGTGCATTTTCAGCAACTTGAGAAATTTTATATTTTTTGGAACTAGGAATTTTCATATCCGTCATCGCGCGCGAAATTAACATTGATGAGTAGTTTTATTTAATTGGAAAAACCAATCAGGGCTGAAATATTTTAATAAGCGTCATTTGATGGCGAATTACTATTATTACAAACTAAAATATTCCCTAGCGAATATTATTGACGCATTTCAGAAATATATTTGTGTCGGCGTCCAGCAAATAATCGTATTAGAAGTCGACGAGATTTGCGCAGGCGGACAACCGAACCGTCGCTCCGGACAGAGAGTATGATGTGCCAACAATTTTCCAGCCAGGGTCGCGCCAAACCATTTCCGCCTCGCCATAACGAGAAATAAAACCTGTGCCGAGCGTAAGCAAGCCAATCCAGTTCACTCTACGAAGGTCAATTTTAACGCGATCACCTTAAATTTTACTCACCACTCTACCACCGCCTGGAGTCGATCTCGGAAAAGAGCCGCTCCGGGCTCGAACCAGAGCAAGATCTGGCGTCAGGCGCTGGTCCGAGATCCGACCGATGGGCATTGGAGGCGTTGCTAGCCTTCTGCGCGATTAAGCCGTCCTGTTTGATCGATGCCAAATAGCGATCTATCGCATCTGCAGGACGATGGGCGCGCTGCTGGCAGGATCGGTATGCTCGCGCAGCGTTTTGACGTCATCCGGCTTGACCGGACCACCGTGATTGCCCCACGCGGACCGCACATAGGTCAGGACGTCGGCAATCTGTTGATCGGTGAGTTGCTCGCGGAGCGGTGGCATTCGATACGCATCCGGAATGCCGTTTGTGACAACGCGGCCCGATCCGTTGAGTACGACGTTGATCTGCGAATCCGTCTGCTCGATCAACGAGGAGGCAGCACCGGCCAGCGGCGATATCCATTGGTTCTGGCCGCGCCCGTCCGCACCGTGACAGAAGGCGCAGCGGGCGTCATAGGTCTGAGCGCCTTCTGGACTGCTCCCGCTGGAGGCAGGCTCCGATGTCGCAACATAGGCCCAGTGCTCGCCGTCGCGCAATGCATCACCCGGCAGGGATTTAAGATAGTGGCTGATGGCGCGCAGGTCCTCGTCGGTCATGAACTGAAGCGAGTTGTTGTAGGCTTCCGTCATCGAGCCGAAGACGATGGCATGCTGGTTCCGTCCATTCCTGAGGAAGGAATAGATGTCTTCTTCGCTCCAGCGACCCAGGCCGGTGTTGTGATCCTGGCGAAGGCTCGGGGCATACCAGCCATCCAGCAGAGCGCCCGACAGGAAGACAGGGCTTGTATCGTCCAAGGCTTTCTCGTTCATGGCGATGCCACGCGGCGTATGGCAAGCGCCACAGTGCCCGGCCGCTTGAACCAGGTAGGCGCCCCGGTTCCACCGCTCGTCCTGTTGAGGCTTCGGGCTATAGACGCCTGCATCGACGAAGACGGCGTTCCAGAGTGCCAACGGCCAGCGCATATTAAGCGGCCATTCAATGCTGGTCGATCTGTTCTTCTGATTGACTGGCTGCACACTGTTCATGAAAAAGGCATAGAGTGCCTCGATGTCATCGTCGGTCATCTTGACATAGGACGGATAGGGCATCGCAGGATAAAGCCGCCGACCATCAGGCGTGACGCCATGGCGAACTGCCCGATCGAAGTCGGCGAGCGAATAATTGCCGATGCCGGTTTCCTTGTCAGGCGTGATATTCGTCGCAAAGATCGACCCGAGCGGTGTGCCCATCTCCAGTCCGCCGACGAATGGCTTGCTGTCCGGCGTACTGTGACAGGCGACGCAGTCGGCCTCGCGCGCGACCGCCTCGCCACGGGTCACCAATTCGACCGTCGTATTCACCGGTCTTGCTGCGCTATCGAAGGGCGATGAGGACGTGTGGTTGACGAACCATGTCACGCCGCCTGCCGCGGCGATACAAAAGACGAGGAGAACGAGGAAAAATCTCTTCAAAGTCAATCCATCCTGTAGAAGCAGCGTCAGCGCCCACCGAACCGCCAACGAATTGTTAACGATGCGGTGGGCCGCGCACGTGGTGCGATCCGCGTCAGATCGGGTACCAGTGGCAGAATGTCAGCTCTCAAACGTAAATTGCGAAAGAGGCATGCTGCGGACACGCTGACCGGTCAAGGTCGACACGGCGTTGACCACCGCAGGCGGCACCGCCGGAAGTCCCGGTTCGCCGATCCCTCCCATTTTTTCGCCGCTTTCAATAATCCGCGTATGCACGCGTGGCATCTGATCGGGCGCCAGGATTGGATAGAGATCATAATTGCGCGCAAGCGGTTGACCCTTTTCGTAGACCACCTCTTCGAGCAGCACCTGAGACAAGCCCAAAGCGGTGGCCGAGTTGATCTGCGCGTCGATGATCGCCGGATTGACGATGCTGCCGGGGTCGATCACTTCCCAGACATCATGAACGACCACTTTTCCGGCGCGGATTGAGACTTCGGCAATCGCAGCCGTATGGCTCCCGAAAGGAGACGCCATAGCAAGACCCCGCGCCCGCCGCGAACCATCCTCTGCTGTGAACGGTCCACGCTTCCACCCGCCCGACATGTCCGCAGCAGCCTTGAGCAGATTGGTCAAACGGCTGTTGTCCTTCAGAAGCTGAAGACGCAGTTCGTAGGGGTCCTTACCGCCCGCGTCGGCCAACTCGTCGAGAAAACACTCATAGAAGAAGTCATTCATCGAGTTGCCGACCGAACGCCAGTAGGCAAGCATCGTCGGGTTTTCGACATAGAGCTGCGCGATGCGCTTGTTGGCGACCGCATAGGCCTTTCCGGTCAGTCCCTCTATGGCCGATTCGTCCATCTTTTCAGGATTGTGACCGTTGATGCCTTCCGTTGGACCCTCACAGACACTAACGGCTTCCAGCGCAAGCGGCATCCCGCTGTCATCAAGGGCACCCTTGAACCGCACCGCAGCCATTGGCCGAAGCGGGTCGCGCAGGAATTCCTCCTCGCGGCTCCAGATCAGCTTGATCGGTCGCCCGGTTTCCCTGGCAAGCTGGATGGCCTGGCGGTAGGGGTTGGCAGAAACATAGAGAAAGTGCCTGCCAAAGAAACCGCCGAGCAGCGGACTGTGGACATTGATCTGAGATGTCTCAAGGCCGCTGATCTTTGCAATGTCCGCCTGAAACATCTCCGGCGCCTGGTTCGGCATCCAGACGTCGAGGCTGCCGTCCTCGTTGAACCGCGCGAGAGCGGACGGTGGCTCAAGTTGGGCGTGGTTGAGGTACTGGCTATGGTAGGTCGAGGATACGATGTTCTTGGCAGACGCGAGAACACCCGCAGCGTCGCCTTCGCTTTCCGCTTCCTTGCCGTCTCCGGGTTCTCTGGCGAGACGATCAGCAAATGCTGCAGTCGAGAAATCGGCCGGCATGATGCGTCCGCCCTCGACCGCAGACGTCCCATTTGCCTCTTCCCAATCCACCTGAAGCGCTTCGGCGGCTCGCTTGGCATTCCACCAGCGCTCCGCAACGACCGCGACCGCGCCCGGAAGCTGATGGACTGAATGAACGCCCGCCATCGCCGTGACAGCGGCTTCGTTGCGGATGGCGCCGATGGACATACCCAGACGCGGCGCGTGCTGCACGGCGGCATGAAGCATGCCATCGACCTTGCAGTCGATGGCATAGATCGCCTTTCCGACGGACTTGTCATAGACATCAAGCCGAGCGAGAGGCTTGCCGATCCAGCGGAACTGGCTGCGATCCTTCAGCGTTACCTGATCCGCGGCTGGGACCGGAAGGTCGAGGGCATCTGCAGCCACGTCGCCAAAAGATATCGACCGACCCGATGAAGCGTGGATCACCTGGCCCGGTTCGGTCGTCAACTCACTGACCGGCACGCCAAGGCGCGTTGCCGATGCCTGCAGGATCATCAGACGGGCGGACGCACCGATGAGACGCATCGTATCGTAACCGAGACGCGTCGACATGCTGCCGCCAGTGATGCGCATGCCATTGAGGATGATCTGATAGTCGTGCCCGGCCGGGGCGTTTTCGACCATGAAAGAGGACGGGTCGAGGTCGAGTTCTTCGCCGACGATCTGCGCCATTGCCGTGAAGATGCCCTGCCCGCCTTCAACAAACGGAGACATCAGCCGCGCGGTGTTGTCAGGGCGAATTTCAAGAAAAGCAGGCACCCGAGTGCCCGGAATAACCGTGGCAGCATCCTGAGCATGGGCGGAACGCACGGGGACACCAAAACCGATCACCAAGGCTCCGGCGGTCACGCCAGCCGATGCAAGCATAAACCGGCGGCGGGAGAGGTTGACCGGCTCTCCGGTGGGCAGATGGGTTTCGATCGAAAGTCCGCGGGGAATCTCAGTCATAGGGATGTCTCCTTGCGACCTGCCACGTCGTTCACCGCAGCCTTGATGGCGTTGTAGGTCCCGCAACGACAAAGATTGATCATTGCAGCCGCGATGTCCTCTTCGGTGGGCCTGGCGGTCTCTTTCAGCAATGCGGTTGCGGCCATGATCTGGCCGGACTGACAATATCCGCATTGCGGGACCTGGTAGGCGACCCAAGCGGAGACGACACGCTTGCCAACGTCATCGTTCTCAATCGCTTCGATTGTCATGATCTTGCTATCTGAAACGCTTTCGAGTGGCGTGACGCAGGAACGCGTAATCTGCCCATCGACGAGAACCGAACAGGCGCCGCACTGGGCGAGACCGCAACCAAACTTTGTACCGGTGAGACCAAGTTCGTCACGGATAACCCAGAGCAACGGCGTGTCCGGATCGGATTGAACATCATGGATTTCGTCGTTAAGATTGAGTTTCACGGCTATTTTTCGCCTCCGGGGCCGTCAGAGAAGTGGTTCGACGCGAGTAAAATGCTACCGTCCCATCTATTTCTTCAGGTTGAGAAATGGTGATTTTTGCATCTAATGGCAATCGCGATAATGGCCTTTAATTTCTTGCTGTTATGAGTAAATCTTCTCATTCGAACAGCGCTAGGCCACCCCGTAATGATATTCAACTCTCCGAAAAAGCCGGCGCTTTTTCGGAGAGACGCCGGCGTTTGTCGTGTCAATTCCTTCTATGCACGGTCGATATTCAGTTGAAGCGCCGCCGCCTAGTGACGCGTCATGCTGACTTGTTCGCCGATTTTGTCAGTCGCCTCAGTTGATCGTTGCGGCCTGCGCCAGCACGCGGGTGGACGCCACCATCAACGTCGCCTTGCCAAGTGATGCGGGGGCGGTTTGCAGAATGATGGGCCAATCTGACGCCAGTTGAGATCAACCTGTGGACCCTCCACCTGCCGCAAGTGCCACCTCGGGCCAGTAAGAAGCGTCTGGCATCTGGCAAACGTCGGCTACATCCCTGTCTGCCATGCAAAATTCCGCCGGTTTGTCATGTTTCGCGCGCCAGGGAGAGCGCGCGAGATAGGGTTGCGCCGCGGCAATCCTCAGACCGACATTCGCACGACTACCAAGGCTGATTGGCCGGACCGACCGTGAACTCGTTGATTGTCGTGTCTTCCGGCTGGTCGATGGCGAAGGCGACAACATTCGCGATCCGCTCCGGCGAAATCCCGAATTTGTCATAGATGCCCTGCATTGCCTCAGCGCTCGATTTGTCGCTGATTGTCGCCAGTAGTTCGGTGTTGATTGCGGCGGGATAAATTGTGGCGGTCCGAATATTCGTTCCCTCCATCGCGGATTCCATACGCAAGACTTCCATAAAGTCGCGAATGAACCATTTGGTTCCGCCATACACCGCACCGCCCGGATAAGCCTTAAGTCCCGCAACTGACGAGGTCGCAATGACGTGACCGGATTTCTGCTTCGTGAATGTCGGCAGCACCGCCGCGATGCCATTTAGGACACCCTTGATATTCACGTCCACCATCTGGTGCCAGTCGTCTATTTTCAGCGCCGAAAGCGGCGAGTTAGGCATTAGGCCCGCATTCAGGAAGATGACGTCGACACGGCCGAATGTGTCTTTGGCGAGCTTCACAATGGCATCGTTCTCGCTTTGCCGTGTTACGTCCAGCACAAGGCAAGTGGCCTGACCACCTTCCTTTTCTATCGCGCCGACAATCTGTTCAAGCTTGTCTTTTCGGCGCGCGCCAAGCACGACCTTGGCACCCTTGCTTGCCAGCAGCTTGGCCGTAGCCTCGCCGATACCCGACGATGCTCCGGTGATGATGACGACCTTGTCCTCGATCATTTTAATTCTCTCCGGTTCATGAACTATTGGATGCGCTTGACCTGGACAAGTTGCTGCGTAAGTTTCTCCAGCTGTTCCATAGTAGCGTTGTATTTTCCCATGTGAATTGTCTGGCTTGAGTAATCAATTCCGGATGCGTTGTAGTAAAATCCGATATTTCCCCAAGTGGAAAAATAGATTAAATCCCCGTCTTCGGGATCGGAGCCGGGTGATCCGGTCGTCGTCAACTTGCGCGAAAAGTAACCGATCTTCTCATGTCCCGCGTACTCGTCCAACTCCATGGTGAGCGGCAGCAAAGAAAGAAAGTCGCGTACAGTTGGATTATCTTCGCCGATCACCACGTCGACGCTCGTCGATCCTGCGCTGAAGCGAACGACAGCACCGACGACCTGCTGAGTCTGCGGATCGGCATTTTGAGAATAGGAAACGGCAACGCCAGCGGCGAGGATGGGTAACGCCATGGCAAGCGCTGCCATGCCCTGAAATAGCTGGATCATTTTTCCTCTTTCATGGGACGAGACGCTCGACGGCCATCAGAGGTAACGCGCTATAAGTATCTAACTCCGCGTCGCATTCACGCCATCTGATGACTGGTCTAAAGTAAGCGACCAAGGCGCGCAGGATAATGTGCATCTACTCGTATGCAGTTATGAAGAATGCTCATGAATTCCAAAAAGTGTCTGGTTGCTCGTGCCAAGCGAGGGACATTGGACCTGTGTAGAATAGATGCCGGCATTATGAATTACAGCATCCATGCGACCTATGGCGTTAACCTGCGCTGCAAGCGAACTGGTCTGTGTGGCACTGGTGAGATCGCCGACGACCACGCCAAGAGGATGTGATGCGAGGTTTCGCAGCGCAGACGTCCTCTCGACGGAGCGGGCGTGTAGAACGACCTCATGGCCTTTCCGCAGCAAGGTTTGTGCGGCCGCAAATCCAAGCCCATCCGTACTGCCCGTAATGAAAATGCGCGCCATCGCTGAAGCCTTCAGGTAACCGGCATGTCGTTGTGTCCGGCTGCGTCCTCCACGGAATGACGCAGCCAGACTGTGCCTCCTTCTAGAATTTCGCAGCCCATCAGGCGAAGCGCCTGCCCTGCACCGGGACTCTCGTCGATTGCGCCGCGGTAGTCGATGATGCTCGGCGCACCGGCCCTGCCATCTAGTGCGGGACTGATCAGGGTGCTGAACTCGTTGATCAGACGATGCCGGAGAAACACGCCGTTGATGGTGCCGCCTCCTTCCAAGAGAAGTTTTTGCACGCCAAAAAAATAGGCCAGTTGAGCCATCGCGCCCGGAAGGTCATCACCTGATGGCCCGGCAAAAATGTAGGAGACGCCATCCTCGCGCAGTTCGGCGAGATAGGTGTCGGACACTTGATGACCCAGCACTGCAACGGCGTGATCCCCGCCGATGTTGTCGTGTCCGTAATGGATGCGGCCAGAAGGGTCGATCGCGACGGCAAGCGGCCTGCCGTTTCGATCGGCAATGTGTGGTTCTCGCATGGCGATCGGAAGGGTTGCAATGGACCGTTCCGTCCCACTGGCCAGCTCGCTCATGGTCTTGCGTCCGACGATCCATCCGTCAGCCGCCAAGCGTGACGCCACGTCTTCATAGTGACCGGCCAAAACTTCAGCAGAAACTCCCGCCGCCGCAGAGGTGAAGTGGCCGGGATGCAATCGGCCGTCGATGGAAGTGACCATGTGGCAGATGATGTGGGGCCGTTTGACCAAAACAACACCTCGGAAAAATAGACTGGCTGACACTGGCCCTGGTTGTCATGCCCGGTAGCGAAAAGCTTCGATCATGGCCACGAAAGCGGGTGAGGGTTGCCGCCGACTCGGATAGTAGAGGTAGTACCCATCCCAATAGGGTGACCACTTTTCGAGAATGCGCTCGAGCCTTCCTTCCGCAATGTGTGGCAGAGCGATTTCCTCAGGTACATAGCCAAGGCCATGGCCGGCGAGCGCGGCATCGAGCACATGGAAGATATTGTTGAAGACGAGCTGGCCATCCACACGCACCTTGATCTCATGGCCGTCCTCTTCGAACTCCCACACATAGAGTGCTCCGGACGAGGGAAAACGATAGTTGATGCAATCGTGCTGGGTGAGGTCCTGCGGTTTTTCGGGGATAAGCCGATCCCCAAAATAGGACTTGGTACCAACAACAGCATAGCGGAAATCTGGCCCGATCCGTGCGGAAATCATGTCCTTGGCGAGTTGTTCGCCCATGCGGACCCCTGCATCGAAGCGTTCTGTGACGATGTCCGACAATCCATTGTCGAGCAACAGCTCGAACTTGATATCCGGGTACTTCAGGATGAAGCTTTTCACCTTTGGCCAGAGAACATGGCTGATCGCATAGTCGGGTGCCACGATGCGGATCGTGCCGGCTGGCTTTTCCTTCAACTCGTTCAGGGCGTCCATTTCAATTTCGATCTGGTCGAAATGCGGCCCGATCCGGTCCAAAAGCCGTTCACCTGCTTCCGTCATAGAAACGGCGCGTGTGGTGCGTGTCAGCAGCCGGACATCGAGCCGTGCTTCCAACTGACGAACGGTGTGGCTGAGCGCCGATTGCGAGACGCCAAGCCTGGCTGCGGCTTTAGTGAAACTACGCTCCCTGGCCACGGCTAGGAATGCGATCAGATCGTTGACATTCTGGCGCGCCACTCATGAATCCTTCTCATATTCGAGAAGCGATTATAGCAAGAATGAAAACCAGATTGAAGCGGCGGCGGCCTGCTGCGCTCGCGCGCGCATCGGTCGAGCGCAACGATTTTGCCGGGCTGACCGACCGCACGCCGCACCATCCGGCACCTGATGCGAAACCACCGAGCCCACTGCGGGCGCCGCGTCTTCCATGACGTGAGGCCTAGCGCAGGCCAACATCCTCCAGCAATGCGGCCGACAGAGAATTGAATATATGCCCGAGTTGGCGGTGACCGGCATCGGTCGTCGTTGGGTTTTCACGCCAGAAATGCAGCTCGGCAGCAACGCACCGCACCGAATTTATGAGAGCTCCTCATGAACGTATGCAAATTCTGCCCGCTAGTTCACGAGCGTGCATCTGACTAGATCAACGGAAGAGGGCGATCCAGTCAGAAGGTTTACACGGCCTTTTTGGTTGCTGAGCGAGCCGAGAAGCCGCCGAGCCTGACGTCCGCCAAGCTTCTTCGCGAACAGCGACCACTGTCAGCACGGTGACGGCCGCGTGTCGTTGCGACTTTGAAAGTAGAATGAATGGCAGCTCATATTTCTGTAGCAACGATCGACACCGACGAACCACGTGCCTATTGGGGCGGGGTCTTCGCGATGTCACTTTGCGTCTTTACGCTCATTGCGTCGGAGTTTATGCCCGTCAGCCTTCTGACGCCCATTGCCTTGGAGCTTCAGGTGACAGAGGGACAGGCTGGGCAAGCAATTGCCATTTCCGGCGCATTCGCGGTATTGACCAGCCTGTTTATTTCCTCACTTGCGGGACATTTAGACCGGAAAATTCTTCTGCTTGCATTGACCGTCGTAATGGCCCTCTCGGGGACGATCGTGGCGATTGCCCCGAATTATGAAATTCTCATGGTCGGACGCGCGCTGATTGGGGGCGTCATCGGTGGCTTCTGGTCGATGTCGGCAGCAACCGCTATGCGGTTGGTGCCGCCACAGCAGGTTCCACGCGCCTTGGCGATCTTCAATGGTGGCAACGCTCTGGCCACAGTGATTGCTCCGCCACTTGGAGCCTTCCTTGGCTCGATTATTGGCTGGCGCGGAGCCTTCTTTTGCGTCGTCCCGGTCGCGGTGATCGTCTTTATCTGGCAGATTGTAAGTCTGCCGTCGATGAAGTCGGAACGGAGGCCGGGTACAGTCAATGTGTTCCAACTGCTGAAACGGCCACTGGTCGCCTTCGGCATGGCATCTGTCGGCCACTTTTTTATGGGACAGTTTGCTCTGTTCACCTACGTGCGCCCGTTCCTCGAAACGGTGACGGCGGTTGACGTTTCGACGCTGTCACTTGTTCTGCTCGGGATCGGTCTCGCCGGTGTCGTCGGCACCAGCTTGGTTGGCGTCCTCCTCATCAAGGAAGGGCTTTATCGGATGTTGATCATCATCCCCGTAGTCATGGCCGTGATCGCCGCATTCCTTATCGTGTTTGGCCACAGTCTACTGACCACCGCTGCCTTACTCGGTATATGGGGAATGTTTAGCACGGCGGCGCCAGTCGGCTGGTGGACCTGGCTGACGCGATCTTTGCCGCAGGACGCAGAAGCCGGCGGCGGACTGATGGTGGCGGTAATACAGTTCGCAATAACGCTTGGCGCTGTTGTCGGTGGAGTACTGTTCGATTTGAGCGGATTTCAGGCCACCTTTGTCGCCAGCTCCGTGCTGCTGTTGTTAGCAGGTCTTCTGGCGGCACGTGCTGCGGCAATTGTTATAACGGCGGATACTGCCGTGAATTAGCGTTTCCGTTCAATACGGAGTCATGAATATAAACTAAATCTTTGTCTTCACCCACGTCTGGACGCTGTGCGTGCGGCGTCTGTAACCTCATGGCCGATATGGGGCGCTTTCTTGCCCGGCGGCATTGCGGCCAACAGCCGATGGGCAGCTTCCCGGCATGCCCCAGACAAAGCTGCTCGCAATCTTCTAGTGGGTCGCTTTGTCAGCCGGTGCGAAGCTTCGCGACAAACGTCACGACTTCGTCTTGAAGTGCCAACGATTGCCTTTCCAACTGGCCCGACAAGTTCAACAGATCGCCCGCTGCGATGCCGGTGGTGTTGGCAGAGTCTCCAACAGCACCAATAATGGCGCTGACGTTCTGGGCCGCTTCTGCGGCACGCTGTGTATTCGATGCAATTTCACTCGTCGCGGCTCCTTGCTGCTCAACCGCACCAGCGATGGAAGCGGAGCTTTCCTGAATATGCTTGATGGTTTGAACAATCTCTTCAATTGAGCATACGGTTGATTCGGTCGCTACCTGGATTTCCTGAACTTTTTTGGCAATGCCATCAGTTGCCTTGGCCGTCTGTCCAGCCAGGCTCTTCACCTCGGACGCAACGACAGCAAATCCCCGCCCTGCCTCTCCCGCTCGCGCAGCTTCAATGGTCGCATTGAGCGCCAGCAGGTTTGTTTGCTCGGCAATTTCGGAAATGAGACTGACGACCTCGCCGATCTCGGACGCTGCTGTCGAGAGCAGCCGAATGTTCGATTCGAACATCGCCGCTTTTCCGGAAGCTTCTTCGGAAATCTTGACGGATCGCGTCACCTGAGCCGTGATTTCATGAACCGATGCCGACAGCTCTTCCGTTGATGCAGCCACACTTTGCACGTTGTGAGCCGCACCCCTGGCAGCCCCGGAAACATTGTGGGCTTGCTCGGAGGTTTGTTCTGCAGTCGCCGACAGGCCCTGCGCCGCGCCAGCAAGGTCTCGTGCCGAACCAACAAATCGCTCAGCCAGACTTCCCATCTTTTCCTGGAAAGTGTTCGCGATACGCTCACGTTCCTCAAGCATCGCAGTCGCCGTGCTGGCTTCGCGATCGGCTTGGCGTATCCTCATGTCCGCGGCTTCGGCAAGGCTGTCGCGAAGAATTTTGAGTGCTCCCGAAATCTGCTCGATTTCGAATGGACACCGGAAATTAGGGATCGTTGCAGTGAGATCTCCCCTTGCAATGGATTGAACAGCATGCGTGACTTCGAGAAGAGGGGCTGAAACACCACGCCAAACGAAAACAATGGCGACGATACCAAACAGGATGATGCAAACCAAAGCGGCCGATACGCTATATTTCGCAATCGAGTAGTCAAGCTCCGCTTTGTCGGATGCTTCCGATGCAAAAGATTTCTCCACCTGCGACAACGTTTCAAGTTTATCACTTGCTTCCGCAAAACTAGAACCCATCTCGGCAAGGTACATATCTGTCGCTATACCGAAATTTCCGGACTTTAAGAGATCTATAAAATTAAAATTGTCGTTTACATAATCGCGCCATAAAACAAGAAAACGAGAAAACGCAGAATCATCGGTGCTTGAAGCATCGTAATTCTTTCCAAGCGAAATGAGTTGCGTATTCACTGCCAGAATTGCGGATTCTATTTCCGGCAACGCCTTTTCCTGATCAAGAGGATTCAATGCGACCAGCATAATTCCTTCAGCCAAACGAAGATTGGCGAAACCGCTCTGAATTTTTCCAACCGTCGTTGACCTCGACAAGTTAACCTCGCTGAATGAGTGCAAATTGTCGTTTGCACTGCTGAGGCTGCGAAGTCCATGCACGCCCTGCAAGCTCGATAACAAAATAACGGATACAAATGCGGACATCAGCATGGAATTTATTGTCAGTCGCATCTTTAGTCTCCACCAGATGTAGACAGAAAGATAGAGTCTCAAATTGGAACGATCATTCGCGATCAATACTTTTTTGCTAGTTCCATCTAAGCAAATGCACAAAAGTATCGTATATCCGTTAGCTATATCCGCACTGGACTCATATTTTTTGTATTATTAATATGCGAAGCCGTATCTAATTTTTTGTTAAATTGGGCGTGCCCAATCAACTGTCCGTCCTCTTAACTTCGGCCCGTCAATTTTTTTCTCGCCAAATCAGCGTCGCGATGATTCAGTATTTCGCATGCATTTATTCCGCAGGGAAAATGGTATGAAGCGGCCTGCGATAACGACCGCTTGAGGAAAGCACCTAGAGCGGTTTCCTCTCATTCCGGGTCATAGCCGCATGATCTGAAGTAGTTGGCGCATTCGTCGGGTTGGAAGATGTCGATGAGTCTGCCGATCAGGTCCCACAGCCCGCTGACGGTGCGCTCACCCGCCTTGCGGAGCATGGGCTTGAGCCGGGAGAATGCCTTCTCGATCGGGTTGAAGTCTGGGCTGTATGGCGGGGGGAAGCGCAAGGTTGCGCCGGCCGCTTCGATCCTCTCCTTCACTGCCGCCCGCTTGTGGCTCGAAAGGTTATCCATGATGACCACGTTGCCAGGTTGCAGTTTGGGCACCAGAACTTGCGCCACATAGGCTTCGAACCAGTCGCCGTTGATCGGCCCATCAAGCACCATCGGCGCGACCATGCCGGTCATCCGCAGGCCCGCGACCAACGTGGTGGTTGTCAATGCCGAACGAATTTTCCCCAGAAGTGCCGAAGTAAAATTCCCCAGATTGGCCGATGCGGTCGTGCTGGAGACTTAAGGATTTTTGGGCGGCCGTCCTCTTGGGCGCGGCGGCGGATTGAGCGTTGGCGGGGAGATGATGGCTTAGGCGCGGACATGCTCGGGCATCAGTTCGGCATGCTGTCGGAGGCGGTAGCTTGTCCCTCGATCTGAACGACGACGGCATGGTGCAGCAGCCTGTCGAGCAGCGCGTTGGCGACGACGGGATCGCCAAAGACCTCGCCCCATTCGGCAAAGCCGCGATTGGAGGTGAGGATCATGGCTCCCTGTTCGGCGATCAGCTCCCGAATGAAGCCGCCCTGCGCTTCGATCTTGCCCGAATGCCGGTCACCGCCGCGCGGCTTGACCACGGCCCGACCATGTTCCAGGGCAAGTTGTCGCCAGCGGATCGCGCTCGACACACTGACACCTAAGCGGGCTGCCGCCGCACGACAACTCAGGCCACCATCAATCGCTGCAACAACCCCGTCCCGAAGATCCCGTGAAAGCGTTCGTGCCATCCATGCTGGCCTCCTGCAACCAGCGGGAAGTCTGAATCACAAAACCGCCGACAAGGATCCCCAACGATCCAGTTCGTCTGGAAACCGCTCTAAGCAGCGGACTCGGGTGTGCATGCCGCCGTTCTGCTCAATCTGGTCGGATGGCCTCTCACCGACAAGCTCGACATACCCGACAAGACCACCCTGACGTGCTTGTCGCCGCGATCCTCCGAATCCAACGCGGTTGAAAGCGTCTTGCAGTTCATCGATGACAACTGACTCACAAACCGCACCGCATCCTTGACGACAATGTGAAACCGGGCCCATGCGTTCTGTTTAGGCTGTGTGGACGAATTTTCCCAAGATGAGGGATATGGGACTCCATCGTTGAATCTGTTGTTATTCATAGGTTTCCGGTGAATTGGAGGATATTTGATGTCGACGCGGATGATGGACACATGAGTTGTCACCACAGCCGTCCCCGTTGATATTATGTTGATGTTGCGGATCACTTCCGAATTAGAAATGGTAACTTGCTTGAGCCTCGAACTGCGTTTGCCCGACCGCCAAACCGCCGCGCATGTGGTGCATCCCACCAGTTCTGCGGGAACGGGCCATTCAGAGCGCTATTTGCAGCTTCACGTCATCTGGAAGACCCAATGACGCACGCTCAAAGGCAGTGATCGCCTCATTGAATGAAAATGTTGCCGTGATGAGGGGTTTGAGGTCCACTTTTCCAGACGCGATCAATGCAATCGCGCGTTCATATTGGTGCGCATAACGAAAGACGGTCTTGATCTGAATTTCCTTTGTCGAAAGTGTTGAAATGTCGACCGGAACGCTAGAGATCGGAAGGCCGACAGCGATGATTGTTCCGGCTGGACGCAAGATGCGATCGATATCCTTCCATGCCGCCGCGGCACCAGAGCACTCAAATACGATATCGGCGCCCCATCCGCCTGTAAGCTGAGAGATCATCTCGGGCAAACTGTTCTTATTCAGGTCGCATGGGATTATGCCTTGATACTGCGAAGCAATGTCCAGCTTCGGCTTGGCAAAATCTGCAAGCACTACGGTTGCACAACCGCCTGCGAGTGCGGCGAGCGCGACCATGGTTCCGATTGGGCCTGCCCCCGTCACCACAGCAATATCGCCGGGTTGAATATTGGCCTTTGCAGCGGCCTGCATACCCACAGCGAAAGGCTCAATCATCGCACCTTCAGCGTCCGTAACATTGTCCGGCAACTTGAAGGACAATGCGGCGGGATGAATCGCATATGGCGTAAGAACGCCGTGAACCGGTGGTGTCGCCCAGAAAACCACGTCCGGATCAAGGTTGTAGATACCAAGGCGCGAGGCTTTGGACAAAGTGGTCGGAATTCCTGGTTCCATGCAAACCCGATCACCGATCTTGAGGTGATCGACACCGGCGCCGCATTCGACGACGACCCCCGCAGCTTCGTGGCCCAAGACCATTGGCGCGTTGACCTCGAATGGTCCGATCTTTCCATGTGTATAGTAATGCACATCGGAGCCGCAGATACCGACAACCTTTATTGCGATCTTGACATCGTTTGACCCGATTTTATTGGAAAGTTCTATTTCACGCAGAGATAATTTGCCTTTTCGCTCCAGGACCAGAGCCATTTGTGAATTCGCCATTCTATTTTTCTCCACCATTTGTCGGATCTTCAGCTTTCTTTCTGTATTCACGCGGGGTGCAGCCTTGAATTGATAGAAATCGTCGATTGAAATTTGCGAGATTATTGTATCCGCAATCCAAGGCTATATTGGCGACCGTTTCATTCGAACTGCGCAACAAGCTGCAGGCGCGGCCAATTCGTAATCTTGTTTTGAATTCACTGTAAGTAATTCCGACATGACGGCCAAAGAATCGACTGAACGACGTTTCAGTCATCTTGGCAACTGCCGCCAACTCCGCAAGCGATGTTTCTTCCGATATATTCTGTTTTAAATGTTCAATTACTCTCTGAATTATATCGTTGTCATTCTTGTTCAAAGATGTTTGTCTTGCTTTTGAAAGTATTTCATAGGATGTCTCATCAGACATAGCCTCAAGAATTGAAAAAAAGCGTCCGACGCGGTCCGCGCCCTTTGAGTCTCCAAGTCTTTCGAGCTGCTCTGCAAATTGCTGGGCTGATTTCCCGGTAAATCGAATTCCGTTGAGAGCCCGATCAAAGAGGTCGGAGAGATGAGCAAGTTCGGGGAAAATCACCGCACTGTTGAGAATTCTGTGGGGATCAAATTGGATCACCAAGTCACGTCCGGGCAGGTTCGAGCCGGGCTGCCTGAAAGAAATCCAGTCATGCGGCAGCCAGCTTCCGATAATCGTCAAATCGCCCGGACCAAAATTTCCGATGTAATCGCCCACCATGGCGATCCCGCTGGAGTGCCTTATGAGATGTATTTCGAACTCCGGATGGCAGTTCCACGTAGAAAACTGCCAGGGGTAATCATCAACACGCCAGACAAAACTTTCTGAAGCGCCACAGGCTATTCGTTCAAACTGCGGCGATTGCATTTGCTGTCTCTCTGGTGTCAATTCGGCGTTCATTGCAAAACTCCAAATTTCTCGACAGTTGTTTCACTGAGTTTTGATAATAATCACTCTCAAATTTATACAGCTTCCCAATAAATACTGCCTCATGAGCGCCTGTTGAGCGGATCAATGCCATGCCAGAAGAAAAATCCCAGTATCCAAGCGGCACAATTAACTGCTTTGTCTATTCAAATGCCATACCGTCGGCGTCGAAGCGGTGGACCTTGCCCTGCTCGGGGGTCAGGAAAACGCGGTCGCCATAGTGGACGGGGAATTCGCCGCCGACGCGAACCGTCATGATGTCCTGACCCTCGACGGTGACATGGAGATAGGTGTCGGAGCCGAGGTGCTCGGAGACATTGACGATCCCCTGCCAGGTCCCCTCGGTGGTGGAGAGGATCATATGCTCGGGGCGCACGCCGATGGTCTTAGCGCCCAGCTTCTCCGCGTCGGCGCCGGTGACGAAGTTCATCTTCGGCGAGCCGATGAAGCCGGCGACGAAGAGATTGCGCGGGTGGTGATAGAGCTCGAGCGGCGTGCCCACCTGGGCGATGTTGCCCTTGTTGAGCACCACGATCTTGTCGGCCATGGTCATGGCCTCGACCTGGTCGTGGGTGACGTAGATCATGGTGGTCTTGAGCCGCTGATGCAGTTCGCTGATCTCCAGCCGCATGCCGACGCGCAAAGCGGCATCGAGGTTGGACAGCGGCTCGTCGAAGAGGAACGCCGCCGGTTCGCGCACGATGGCCCGGCCGATGGCGACGCGCTGGCGCTGGCCGCCGGAAAGCTGCCCCGGCCGGCGTTCGAGATAGTCGGTAAGGTTCAGCACCTGCGCGGCATCGCGCACCTTCTTGTCGATGGCCGGGCTCTCCATTCCAGCCATCTTCAACGGGAAGGCGATGTTCTTGTAGACGCTCATATGCGGATAGAGCGCGTAGGACTGGAACACCATCGCCAGGCCGCGCTTGGCGGGCGGGCTGTCGCTGGCATCCTTGCCGTCGATGACGATCTTGCCGCCGGAGATATCCTCCAGGCCCGCGATGAGACGCAGGAGCGTGGACTTGCCGCAGCCCGACGGACCGACGAAGACCACGAACTCGCCGTCGGCAATCTCGAGGTCGATCGAGGGAATGACGGTCGTCTCGCCGAAGGACTTGGTCACGCCCTGAAGCTGGATATTGCCCATTGTTGTTCTTCCTTCACTTCACGGCGCCGAAGGTGAGCCCGCGCACGAGCTGCTTCTGGCTGAACCAACCGAGGATGAGAATCGGGGCGATCGCCATGGTGGAGGCCGCCGAGAGCTTGGCCCAGAAGAGACCTTCGGGGCTCGAATAGGAGGCGATGAACGCCGTCAGCGGGGCGGCCTTGGCGGCCGTGAGATTCAACGTCCAGAATGCCTCGTTCCAGGCCATGATGATGTTGAGCAGCATGGTGGAGGCGATGCCGGGAACGGCCATCGGGGTGAGGACGTAGACGATTTCCTTGGCAAGCGAGGCGCCGTCCATGCGGGCGGCTTCCAGGATTTCGCCCGGAATCTCGCGGAAGTAGGTGTAGAGCATCCAGACGATGATCGGCAGGTTGATCATGGTCATGATGCCGGTCAGGCCCGTGCGGGTGTCGAGCAGGCCCCAGTCCCGGAAGAGCAGGTAGATCGGGACCAGAACGCCCACCGCCGGCATCATCTTGGTGGAGAGCATCCACATCAGCACATCCTTGGTGTGCTTGGTCGGCGAGAAGGCCATGGCCCAGGCCGCCGGCACCGCGATGATCAGTCCGAGGATGGTCGATCCGATGGCGATGACCACAGAGTTGCCGAAGTGCAGGAAGTAGTTGGAACGCGACTGCACTTCCAGGTAGTTCTCCGTCGTCCATTCGAAGAACAGGAAGCTCGGGGGATTGGCGATCGCCTCGCCCTCGGTCTTGAAGCTGGTCAGGAACGTCCACAGGATCGGGAAGAAGATCAGGAAGCCGATCGTCCAGCCGAGGACGGTGAAGATCACGGTCTGCCGTGTGGAGACTTTGCGTGCCATGTCGGTGCCTCCTTACTTGTCGAGATTCTTGCCAATCATGCGGATCAGGAAGATCGCAACGATGTTGGCGAGGATGACCGCGATGATGCCGCCCGCCGAGGCCCCGCCGACGTCGTATTGCAGGAGAGCCTGGGTGTAGACGAGATAGGTGAGGTTGGTGGTCTGGGTGCCGGGTCCGCCGCCGGTGGTGACGAGGATCTCGGCGAAGACCGAAAGCAGGAAGATGGTCTCGATCAGGACCACCACCGTGATGGCGCGCGAAAGGTGCGGCAGCACGATGTAGATGAAGCGCGAGACGAAGCCGGCGCCGTCCATCTCCGCGGCTTCCTTCTGCTCCGAATCGAGCGACTGCAGCGCCGTCAGAAGGATCAGTGTCGCAAACGGCAGCCACTGCCATGCGACGATCATGATGATCGAGAAGAGCGGCACGCTGGAGAGCCAGTCGACCGGTTGCAGGCCGAAGGTGCGCGCGATCCAGGCGAAGACGCCGTAGACCGGGTGCATCATCATGTTCTTCCAGACCAGCGCCGAGACGGTGGGCATCACGAAGAAGGGGGCGATGACCATCAGCCGCACGATGCCGCGGCCATAGAAGGGCTGGTCAAGCAACAAGCCAAAGAGAATGCCGCCGACAATGGTGATCATCAGCACACCGACGACGAGGATCAGCGTGTTGGCGATGGCGTCGGAAAAGGCGGGATCGGTGACGAAGTATTGGTAGTTGAAGAAGCCCGCCCACTCCTCCATCCCCGGCATCAACAGATTGTAGCGCAGGAAGGAGAAGTAGAGCGTCATCACCAGCGGAACGATCATCCACAGGAAGAGCAGGATAACCGCCGGCGACATCATCAGGCGGGCCGAAGCCTTCGTGTGCAGCGTTGCCATGTCCGCCTCTTCCTTTTTGTTATGGGCTGTTCATGGGGCCGTGGTGCCATGCATCGCAGCCAGAGTTTCGTCGAGCGGCAGTTTGCCAGCATGCTCCGCCGCGCTCAAACGCCCGACGTGGCAACCGTCGAACTCCGGCAGGATAGGGTGGAAATCCTCCACCCGTGTGGTGCCCAACTTCACTTGAGTGACGACCCAACCGCCAGCTTGCGCTCCGCAAGCCGGTCCATTCACCAGTGCGCGCATCGGAAAAGCCGGCGCTGCACGTTACCTTTCGGGAAAGCGCTATCAGCTTTTGTTTCTCTGCGGCTTCTTGTCCGAAAAACCGGCTTCGGCATTTTGAGAACACGCCCTGGCGCATCCAAGTTTCCGCCCGCCGGGGAAGAGAACCGGCGGGCGGAAGTGTCCTGGGAGGACAGGGGCTTAGCCGCAGGGAGGAGCGGCTTCACCCAGAATGGCGGACTCACATCACTTGATGTAGCCGCCCTTCATCATCTCGCGCTTGGCGAGTTGTTGAGCGCTGCTGAGCGCTTGATCGACAGTGGCCTGACCGGCAAGAGCTGCCGAGAACTGCTGACCCACCGCCGTGCCGAGCCCCTGGAACTCAGGGATCGCGACGAACTGGATGCCGGTATAGGGCACCGGCTTGACGGTCGGATGGAGCGGATCAGCCGCGTTGATCGAGTCAAGCGTCATCTTGGCGAAAGGAATTTTCGCATATTCCGGGTTCTCGTAAAGCGAGGTCCGGGTGCCCGGAGGCACGTTCGCCCAGCCTTCCTTTGACGCGACCAGTTCCAAATAGTGCTTGCTCGTTGCCCAGGAGATGAACTTCTCCGCGGCTTCCGCCTTCTGCGTACCGGCGGGAATTGCCAGGGACCAGGCCCAGAGCCAGTTGCCGCGCTTGCCAAGACCGTTGTCCGGAGCGAGCGCGAAGCCTACCTTGTCGGCAACCGTCGAGTCCTTCGGGTTGGTCACGAAGGACGCCGCAACCGTCGCGTCGATCCACATGCCGCACTTGCCGGACTGGAATAGCGCAAGGTTCTCGTTGAAGCCGTTCGAGGAGGCTCCGGGCGGTCCGGCGTCATGCATCAGGTCGACGTAGAAGGAGAGAGTCTCCTTCCATTCCGGCTGATCGAACTGCGGCTCCCAGTTCTCGTCGAACCAGCGCGAGCCAAAGGAGTTCGACATGGCCGTCAGGAAGGCCATGTTCTCGCCCCAGCCGGCCTTGCCACGAAGGCAGATACCATAGACTTCACCAGCCTTGTCCGTCATCTTGCGGGCGGCATCGGCAATAAAGTCCCAGGTTGGCGCGTCGGGCATCGTCAGCCCGGCCTTCTCCATGAGATCCTTGCGGTACATCACCATCGAGCTTTCGCCGTAGAATGGTGCCGCATAAAGCTTGCCGTCCTGCGACAGTCCTGCGCGGATCGCCGGAAGCAGATCGTCGACGTCGTAGTCGGCGCCGAGATTTTCGAGTGGAAGCAACCAGTTCTGTTTGGCCCAGATCGGAACTTCATAAGTGCCAATGGTCAGCACGTCAAACTGGCCGCCCTTGGTGGCGATGTCCGTCGTCACCTTCTGGCGCAGGACATTCTCCTCCATCGTGACCCACTCAAGGTCGATGCCGGGATTGCTCGCCTTGAAGTCATCCGTCAGCTTTTGCATCCGGACCATGTCACCATTGTTTACTGTCGCAATCGTGAGCGTCTCGGCCGACGCCATACCAACGAATGCGAACACAGAACACGCGCTCAGTATAATCGTTTTAAACACGTCTTTTCCTCCCAATTTTTCTCTCTGCCGCCTTGTCTCGAAGCAGCTGAATAATTTTTATGGGGTAATTGGTGCTCGCTCTATGCCGCGCCAAACAAAAAACTAATACTTTTTTGCCTGAAGAGATTGAGTTGCGTCTTGTAAGCCGCGGTTGCTTTCGGGACATCTCTTTGTGCGATTATAGTTTCTCTCGGAGCACCTCGTAAGGCGTCTTGCCGTTGAACGCGCCGTGCGGTCTGGCAAAGTTGTAGAAGCGCTCCCATTCATCGAGCTTGGCCGCCAAATCGATGTCGCCTTTGTAACTGAGCAGTTGGTAGAATTCCTGGCTGTCCGATCGGTGCGAGCGCTCGACCTTGCCGTTCAACTGCGGTGTGCCTCGCCGGATGTAGGCATGGCGGATACCTTTATCCTCGACATGCCAATGGAATTTCGCCTGGAACTCATGGCCGTTATCGGTCCTGATTTCCTGAATGCGGAATGGAAAACTCTCGATGACGTGGTCAACGAAGTCTATGGCGCTGGCTTGAGTGTGCTTGTCATAGATCTTGAGCGCCCGCACCCGCGTTGCATCGTCGATAGCGGTGAACTGGAAGCGGCGGATCTTCTCGCCGCCGCTTCCTTTGAACGTCAAGAATTTGACGTCCATCTGGATATGGTGGCCCGGCACCTGTTTGTTGTATCGCTTGGTGTGCACCTTCCGCAGCCGGGTCCCACGCGGCAGCCGGTTCACGCCATGGCGCTTGAGGATCCGGGAGACTGTCGCATCTGAGAGATTGATGCCGTGGTAGCGCGCCAGATACCAGACGATCCGCATCGGGCCGAGGTGGTATTTGCTGCGAAGATGGAGGACCTTCTCCTCGATTGCGACCGGCGTCCGATTGGCATGCCATTTTGGAATTGGTGGCCGGTTCACCAGACCGGCCTCACCGTCCTTACGATAAGCCTCGCGCCATCGGTAGAAGCTGCTGCGGCCAATGCCGAAATATCGACAGGTCTTCGCAACATGACCGGTCTCCTCGGCGTGGTGCAGAATACGAAGCTTGCGCGCGATCTCGCGTTGATCCTTGCCCATGAACACCTCCGTCGCTCCAGAAAATTGAGCTTATTGGAGATGTCCCGCGAGTACCGGCATATCTACACGTGAGGCGCTGCACAATAGCTGGGACAAGAACGATCCGAAGGACGCTCAGGTCATCCTGCACATGCTGGAGATCGGGGCCGTGCAGTTCTACCATGACCCGCTGGTTGTCGGGACTGCCGATATCCAGGAACTGTCAAAGACCCACGAGATCGTCTCGCGCTCGAAGACCGAGCTCTGGCACCGCATCCTGACGCATTACCTGCCGCTCTACTTTCCCGAGGCCGAGCGATTTCACCGGAGCTCGCGAACGGATTGGTTCCTGGCATTTCTGGAGAGGTATCCCTCGCCGCACATGATCACGGCCATGAGCCAAGATGCTTTCATCGCCGATGTTTGGGAGGTCGTCGGTCGCAAGGTGTCTAAAGAGCACCTCCTTTCAGATATTTACGCGACAGCCGTTGGCCCAGTTGGACTTCCTGTCCACCCGGATTCCGACGCGGTCCGCATGTTCCGGCTCGTTCTCGCGGAAGGCCGCAGTCTGATCCGCCAGCGTGATGAGATCGAAGCCCGGGCCGTCGAGTTGCTGTCGGACCTTCCCGACTATCGGTTGCTGACAACCATTCCCGGCATCGGCCCGATCAACGCCATGACCATCCTGGCCGAGGCCGGTGACCTGCGCCGCTTCCACCACCACCGACAGTTTCTGAAGTTCTGTGGCATGGACCTCGCCACCGTCCAGTCCGGCAAGTTTCGCGGACAGAGCAGGATCTCCAAGTATGGCAATGCCCGACTTCGACGCACCCTCTGGATGGCCGGCCAGACCGCCGTTCTCAAGCGAACCAACAGCTTCCGCGACAAGTTCGAACGCTACATCTCAAAGGATCGACACAATGCCCATCTGCGTCGCAAGGCCTACACCGCGATCGCGGCCAAGATGGCGCGCACCGTACACGCCGTGGTCAAACACGGCGTACCCTATCGCCCCTTCTTCGAGGGGGTGAGCCCAGGCGGAAGGACCTCTCTCTGACATGAGCCGTGGAGGCAGTTTGCTGACCTCGTAGATAATGTTCGGGCTTTCTGCTTGGGATTTCGGATCTCGTATTGAGGACGGTGAGGGCCGCCGCAGCGCGTACCCTGTGTTTGCTATGGAAGAGATCATTTCTTGACGGCAGAGCCCGTCTGGGTAACCGTATCAGGGTGTCCGGAGCACCGGATGCCCCAAGACCTGCTGACCTAAGCAGCCAAAATTTCCCGACATAGGACGTTGTCAGAGCGGATCTAGGCGGGCGGTCCGCGCAGGATGAAGAGATCGGTGAGTGCGTCGATGACGTCGGTTGATTTCAGCTTCCTGCGGACCCGGATCGTCAGACATTCCCGGCTGAACTCGTCGAGGATGTTCAGGGTGCGGAAGACCTTGCCTTCATCGGTTCGACAGTGAACGAAGTCATAGGACCAGACATGATGGCGGTATTGCGGTCGCAGCCGGACGCAGGAGCCGTCGTTCAGCCTGAGCCGTCCCTTCTTCGGTTGCCTCGATGGCACTTTCAGCCCCTCACGTCGCCACAACCGCTCAATCCGACCATCACTGACCTGCCATCCCGCATCACGCAGTAAAGCGGCGATCCGACGATAGCCGTAGCGCCCGTATTGCCGGGTCAGTTCAATCATGTCGGCCAACAGACGCTCGTCGTCGGCTCGCCCCGTCGGACGGCGCCGCTGGATGGACCGGTACTGACCCAACACTTGGCAGGCCCGGCACTCCGACACTGCCAGCAGGCCACGAACATGCTCGATGCAGGCCCGGCGACGCGACGGGCTCAGAAGTTTCCCCGGGCAGCTTCCTTCAGGATCAGCTTGTCCAACGTCAGGTCCGAGACGGCCTTGCGAAGCCGCTCATTCTCCTTCTGCAGCCGCTTCAATTCCTTCAGTTGACCGGTGCCCATCCCGCCATATTGCTTGCGCCAGCGGTAGTAGGTCTGCTCGGTGATGTGCATCTGGCGGATAGCATCCAGCCGCACCATGCCTTGTCCGACAAGCACCTCAACCTGCCGCAGCTTCGTGACAATCTCTTCCGGCTTGTGTCGCTTGGTCGCCATCTGTGGTCCTCCGTTTCCTATACGTAGCGGTGGACCAGTTCAGTGGGGGAGGCTCAAGTCGGGAATTCCCAAATTGTCACTACAGCCTAAAATTGGGCCAAGGAAATTTGCTCAAAATTTTTCTCGATCCGTGATTTTGCTTGTTCCACAATTGCCCCGACTGTGATCCCGAAATGGCGGTATAGATCGTCCGACGCGCCGGAGGCGCCGAAGCCCGTCATGCCGACGAAACCGCCATTCGGGCCGATCCATCGGTCCCAGCCCTGGCGGACCGCCGCCTCAACGCCGACGCGAATCGTTCCAGGCCCGAGGACCGCGTTGCGGTAGGCGACCGATTGCGCTTCGAAGAGTTCCCAGCAGGGCATGGAGACGACGGCGGTCGCGACGCCATCTGCCTGCAGACGATCACGGGCGGCAACGGCGAGCGCCACTTCCGAACCGGTAGCGAGCAGCGTTACGGTCCTTGGGCCTCCTTCCGCCTCGGCCAGCACATAGGCCCCGGCGGCAGATTTATTCTGTGTACCGCCGTCGCATCGTAGAGCCTGTAGTGGCTGGCGCGAGCAGATCATCGACGACGGACCGCCACGCCGGTCGAGCGCCAGTTCCCAACATTCGGCGGTCTCGACCGCGTCCGCTGGCCGGAACACGGCCATGTTCGGCATAGCCCTCAGGGAGGCGAGATATTCCACCGGCTGGTGGGTTGGCCCATTGCGGCCGATGCCGATGCTGTCGTGGCTGTAGATGGTGACGACCGGTAGGTCCATCAGTGCTGCCATGCGCAATGCGGGGCGCATGTAGTCGGAAAAGACCAGATAGGTCGCGCCCAACGGCAGGACACCGCCATGGGCGACGATGCCGTTCATCATCGAGCCCATGGCATGCTCGCGAATGCCGTAGTGCAAATATCGGCCGGTGGGTTCTTCGGCCGTGAAGGCCACAAGCTTGCCCTTGCAGTTGGTGGGGCCTTCGAGATCGGGCGCACCGGGAAGAAGCTCGGGAATCGTCTCGGCGAGCAGGTTAACGATCTCGGCCGTCGCCTCGTTGGAGGAGCGCGTCGTCGCTTCCTCGGCTAGGCGTTTGCGATGGGCAGTCAGCATCTCGCGCCAGCCGTCTGGCAGGTCGCCGCGCATCAGCCGCTCGAATTCCGCCCGCCGGTTGGCGGGAAGCGCGGCCACGGCTGCCTCCCAGGCGGCAACATTTGGGCGATTGCGGACAGAGGCGCCGTCCGTCCATGCTTTGTACACATCGGACGGAACCTCGAAGAGGCCGTGCGTCCAGCCGGCCGCCTCGCGCGCCTCGACGAGGTCGGCAGAGTAGACCCGTCCGCCGTGGGCGCCGCGCCTGCCTTCGAGGCGTGGCAGGCCCCGCCCGATGACCGTGGTGCAGGCGATCATTGAGGGGTGCTCGTCGGCGTCGGCCGCCTTGAGGGCCTCCGTCACAGCGTCGATATCGTGACCGTCTACATCGATCACCTGCCAGCCGGCGATGCGGAACCGCCCGCGGACATCCTCGGAGATTGAGAGATCCGTGCTGCCATCGTCGGTGATCCGGTTGTCGTCCCACAGGAAGCAAAGCTTGCCGAGCCGCAGGTGACCGGCGAGCGAGATCACTTCCTGCCCAACGCCCTCCATCAGACAGCCGTCGCCGACGAGCGCGAAAGTGCGATGGTCGACAATATCGGGTCCGATGAAAGCGGCAAGCCGGGCCTCGGCCACCGCCATGCCGACGGCGTTGGCGATCCCCTGGCCGAGCGGGCCCGTGGTCACTTCGATGCCGAGTTCGGGTGCACGCTCCGGGTGGCCGTGGGTGTGCGAGCCGAGCACGCGGAAATTGCGGATCTCGTCGATCGAAATCCCTTCGTAGCCGGAAAGGTGTAGCGCCGAATAGAGCAGCATGGAGCCGTGACCGTTGGAGAGGACAAAGCGGTCGCGATCCGGCCATAGCGGATTTTGCGGATCGAACTTCATGTGCCGCGTGAACAGTGCCGTAATGATTTCCGCGCAGCCGAGCGGTGCGCCAGGATGTCCGTCCGTCGCCCGCTCGATGGCGTCAAGTGAGAGAAAGCGGATGGCATCGGCCATGCGGTCGCGGATTGATACGGGCATCAAGAAAGCTCCGGTAGACGGACCCGCCGGCTCAAAGCGTCAGGAATGGCAGGTAGCTGAAGGCAATCACGGAGGAGATGGCTACGAGATAGAACGGCCAGAGCTCGCGCGAGGCAGCGATGATTGAGACCCTTGCGATCGACGCCGAGATGAAGAGTGTCGTGCCGACCGGAGGCGTATAGAGTCCGACGGCGAGATTGAGCACCATGATGAGGCCGAGTTGGGTGAGGTCGAGGCCGATGGCATTGGCGAGGGGTACGAAGATCGGTCCGAGCAGCAGGATCGCCGCCGGCAGGTCGATGAACATGCCTGCAACCAGCATGATAAAGTTCATCGCCAGGATGATCAGCCACGGCTCCTGCAGGGTTTCCAGCGACCATGCGGCGAACCGCTGCGGCACTTGGGCGAAAGTCATCAGCCAGCCGACGGCCGAGGAGCCCATGATTACCAGCATCACGACGCCGGTCGCGACGCCTGCGGCAATCAGGGCATTGATAAAACGCCCGACGGTCATGTCGCTATAGACGAAGACGCCCACGGCGAGCGCGTAGAAGACCGCGATTGCGGATACTTCCGTCGGTGTAGCGAAGCCGAAGCGCAATAGCACTAGAATCAGGATGGGCATCACCAGCGCGGGCAATGCACTGACGAAGAGACGGCGGCATTTGGGCCAGTCGAAAGCCTGGTCGTTGTGCGGAAAGCCGCGCAGGCGTGCGGAGAGATTGCAGACCGTCACGAAACCAGTTGTCAGGATCAATCCGGGCAGCACGCCTGCCACGAAGAGATGGGCCACCGAAACGCCGGACACCAGGGAATAGAGGATGAAGGGGATCGACGGCGGAATAAGGATGGCGATCGAGGCGGAGGCGGCATTATTGGCCGCAGTGAAGCCACCTGGATAGCCCTGGCGCTTCTGCCAAGGGATCAGCATGCCGCCGAGCGCGGTTGCATCCGCCACCGCCGATCCGGAAACGCCGCCGAAGACGCAGCTCCCGACGACGCTGACCGAGCCAAGGCCGCCGCGAAAACGCTGTACCAGTTCGGTTGCAAAACCGATTAGCGCCTCGCCAAGCCGGCCCGACATCATCAGGCTGCCGGCGAGGATGAAGAAGGGTAGCGCCAGCATGGGAAAGGACTGGGTCTCGCCCACCATCTGCTGAGCGAGCAGCATCAGCGGAACCTGTCCGCCCCAGAGCAGGGCGCCACCCGAAGCAATGACAAGCACATGTGCTACCGGAACGGCAAGCGCCAGAAGGCCGAGAAAGAGGAGAATGAGGACGATGATCATTGCACGCTGTCCTCCGGACGGCCTTCCGGCGCGGCATCAGGTCCGAGCAGGGCGACGCGGATTGCAATTGAGACGGCACCGACTGCTGTCAGGGCAGCGCCGACCGCAAGAGCATAGTAGCCAAGGCTTCCTGGCGTGCCCAGCAGTGGATTTCGCTCTGCCGCGGCAATGTCCGCAACCTGTAGCGCGACGCTGCAAAGCACTATGTAGGCGGCCGTAATCAACAGGTTGATCACCACGACCAGCACCTGCCGCCGACGCGTCGACAGCACTCTGAAGATGAGATCCACGGCAATATGGTTGCCGCCCTGCAAGGCGAGCACGACACCTGCCATGATGAACCAGGCGAAGGCGAGCTTGGGTACCTCCTCCGCCCAGTTGAGTCCTCCGACCGAGATGATGTAACGGGCCACGACGTTGAGCCCTATGCTGCCGAGCATGACGAGGCCGGCGAGCACAACTACGGTCTTGCAGACAAGGCCAATCAGGCCGTTCACCAGATCGAGGACCCGCAGCACGGGCATTTCGATCTGGCTCTTCTCCGTCGCCGTTAGCGGCTTGGTCATGCTCCGACCGCCGACCGAAGGTCTTTCACGAAACCGCCGAAGGGTTTGTTCTGCCACTTGTCGAGGACGCCCGCCGTTGCCCTGCGGAAGGCCGCGAGGTCGACCTCGTTTACCTCGACGGCTGGATTGGCCTTGAATTCGCCCAGTAGCTTCTTGTTGCCGTCCGCCGACAGGCCGATCTGCAGGGTCGTGCACTCGGCCATGGCGACCTTGATGGCAGCCTTGCCGGCGTCATCGATCTGGGCCCAGGCGATCTTCGACATCAGGATCGGCGTACTCTCCCATTTGTGGGCCGACAGGCTGATGTATTTGTTCACTTCGTAGAGCTTGGCGCTGGCGATGTTGGTGAGGGGGTTTTCCTGACCATCGACGACACCCTGCTGTAGCGCGACGTAGAGTTCGGAGAAGGCGATCTGCTGAGTGGCGGCGCCGAGCGACTCGAAGATGTCGATAGTCGCTGGATCGGAGGGCGTGCGGATCTTGAGACCCTTGAGGTCCGCCGGTTCCTTGATTGGACGCTTGGAATTGGTGATGTTGCGGATGCCGTTGTCCCAGAAGCCGAGGAGCACGATGCCAACTTCGTCGAACTTGGCCGCTAGCTGATCGGTCAGCGAGCCGGAGACGGTCTTGATCGCAGTCGCCGCGTCCTGGAAGAGGAACGGCAGGCCAAAGGCCGCCAGTTCCGGCACCAGCGAGGAAGCCGTACCCTGGCTGTTGGCCGAAATCGAGAGCGCGCCCGTGCGCAGGCTCGTCAGCATGGCATTGTCGTTGCCAAGCTGCGCAGAACCGGCAACGGTGATCTCGACGGCACCGCCGGTCTTTTCCCTGACGATCTCGGCGAATTTGTCGGCGGCAATGGTGCGCGGATTTCCGGGGGCGGCGCCGTGGCCGAAGGTGAGGGCCGTGGCGGCTCTTGCCCGGCTGATGAAAGGCATGGAGAGCGTGCCGGCAAGGCTGAGGGCGGCTGCGGACTGGAGCAGGGCCCGACGCGAAGTGGTCGTTGTCGTCTTCATCTTGGTTCCTCCCACCATACTGTCGCGGGCCGTGCGACCTCTCCGGTCGCTCCCGCGAGTTTCAGGCCCTTCTTCTTGTTGGCAAGGCCTTGAATAAAATTACAAAACGCGTTGGTATTGTTGTTGACCGGACGGTCAGGAAATACCTACCGGCAGCGATTTACTTCAGCCAGTGTCGGATCCTGGCACACATTTCCACGGTCGATATGCCGTAGCGATCATGCAGCGTCGGCAGGGCGCCCGCGTCGAGGAATGCATCGGGCAGCGCGATTTGGCCAAAGATCGGGTGGATGCCGGAGCGCAGCAGCAATCCTGCAACCGCCTCGCCAAGGCCGCCGACGATGGAATGGTTTTCGGCGACCACGACCAACCGGCCTGGCTTGCCGGCCGCGGCGAGAATCGTTTCCTCGTCGAGCGGCTTTAGGGTCGGCACATGCAGCACGCCGACGTCGATTTGATCACGGGCAAGCGCGGTGGCGGTCTCAAGCGCGCGCATGGTCATGAAGCCGGTAGAGATGATCAGGACATCGGCCCCATCTCGCAGCATGGTCGCCTTGCCGATCTTGAACTCATAGCCGTATTCGTCGAGCACCAGAGGCACGTTACCGCGCAACAGGCGCATATAGACCGGCCCCGGATGGGCCGCGATAGCGGGCACGGCCTGTTCGATCTCCAGCGCGTCGCAGGGATCGAGCACCATCAGGTTCGGCATGGCGCGGAAAATCGCCAAGTCGTCGGTTGCCTGGTGGCTCGGACCGTAACCGGTCGTTAGGCCCGGTAGCGCGCAGACGATCTTCACCGGAAGGTTTTCTTCCGCGATCGCCATGCAGATGAAGTCATAGGCTCGACGGGCCGCAAAGACGGCGTAGGTGGTGGCGAAGGGCAGGAAGCCTTCCCGCGCCATGCCGGCAGCGGCACCCATCAGCAGCTGTTCGGCCATGCCCATCTGGTAGTAGCGATCGGGGAAAGCCTGAGCGAAGATGTGCAGGTCGGTGTATTTGCCAAGGTCAGCGGTCAGGCCGACGACATCGGGCCGCTCGCCGGCAAGCTGCACCAGTGCATGGCCGAAGGGTGCGGCCTTCGTGCGCTGACCTTCGCCGGCGATGGAAGCGATCATCGCCGATGTCGTGAGGCGGGGCTTGGCCGCCGTTGGGTTGCCTGCCGCGCTCATGCCACAAACTCCTCGTCCAGGGCACTGATGGCCTTGTCCCATTCATCGGCATCGACGCGGATGAAATGGTTCTTCTCTCGCGCCTCCAGAAAGGAAACACCGCATCCCATCAACGTGTCGCAGACGATGACGCGGGGTTCCGGCCCCTCATACGCGCGGGCCGCATCGAAGGCCGCCGTGAGCGCCTCGATGTCGTTGCCGTTGACGCGTTGCGTGTGCCACCCGAAGGCGCGCCATTTCGCGTCGATCGGCTCGCTGGAGAGCACGGTGGCCGGCGGGCCGTCTGCCTGCTGGTTGTTGACATCGACGATGGCGATCAGATTGTCGAGTTGGTAATGGGCGGCGGACATGGCCGCCTCCCAGGTCGAGCCTTCGCCGAGTTCGCCGTCGGACAGCAGGTTGTAGACGAAGGCGCCAGAGCCCTTGCGCTTCAGCCCGAGGCAGGCGCCAACGGCAATCGGAAGACCCTGGCCAAGCGAGCCCCCGGTAATCTCCATGCCGGGCGTATAGGTCGCCATGCCGGACATGGGCAGGCGGCTGTTGTCGCTGCCGTAAGATTCCACTTCCTCGCGCGGCAGTACGCCGACCTCGACGAGAACGGCATAGAGCGCTATCGCATAATGCCCGATGGAGAGATAGAAGCGATCGCGGTCCTCCCAATGGGGATCATCCGGCTTCAGATTCAGCGCGTGAAAATAGGACACCGCCAGGATGTCGGCGACATCAAGGGCCTGGGCGATGTAACCCTGACCCTGCACCTTGCCCATCTGGAGGGCCGTGCGGCGGATCTGGTAGGCCTTTTCGGTCAGCGGCCGGTTATGGCCGGGATTGGGCGCATTCATGGTCGCACCTCCGTCGATTGTCAGGAGCACAGTGCGCGGCGTTTGAGGACGCGCACCTGCTGGGGGCATCGTCAATGGATCAGCATGCCGCCGTTGACGTCGATGACCGTGCCGGTGAGGTAGGCGGAGAGGTCGCTCGCCAGGAACAGGAAGATGTTGGCGACGTCCTGCGGCACGCCGAGGCGGGCAAGCGGGATGCCCTCGAGAATCTTGCCGCGGGCTTCGTCGGAGATCTTGCCGGCGTTGATGTCGGTCTGGATGAGGCCAGGCGTCACGCAATTGACGCGGATGCCGTCGGCGCCAAGCTCACGAGCCATCGCCTTGGCGAGCCCGAGCACGCCGGCCTTGGCGGCCGAATAGTGCGCGCCGCCGAGAATGCCCCCGCCGCGCTGTGCCGAAACCGACGACATGCAGGCGATGGCGCCCTGCTTGCGGCCGCGCATGTGCGGCATGAGAGCTTGGGAGAGGAAGAGCACGCCCTTGAGATTGACGCCTTGGATGCGATCCCAGGAACCTTCGTCGATGTCCCAGACCTTGATCGCCTGGGTGATGCCGGCGTTGTTGATCAGGATATCGACGGCGCCGAAGGCCGCCAGAACCTCGCCGATCGCCCGGTCGCAGTCGGCACGGTCGGTGACGTTGCAGGCTACGCCGATGTGACCATCGCCGAGTTCGCTTGCCGCGCGCTTGGCGCCTTCTCCGTCGAGATCGAGAATGGCGACACGGGCGCCCTGCGCCGCAAATGTCCTGGCCGTTGCGAACCCGATGCCTCGCGGTCCTGCCGCGCCGGAAATGACGGCGGTCTTGCCCTCAAGGAGCATGGCTCTCTCCCCATCGTGCGAACCGTCGATCCATACCGATCTTTTGATCGTGTCGGCGGCCGCTTGTTGTTATTGCCGGAGAGTTTGATGTCAGAAAGAAGAACTGTAAAACGCAAACATTGCATCAATCAATGAAATCTGCTCATCTATTGTAATGAAGAACATTCCGGTCGGTTCCCTTCGCGTCTTCGAGGCTGCGGCGAGATCGGGTTCCTTTCGTCTCGCCGGCGAGGAACTCGGTATTTCGCCGAGCGCCGTGAGCCACGCCGTCCGCAAGCTGGAAGATCAGGTCGGTACGGAGCTATTCGTGCGCGAGGGGCGCAGCGTGCGCCTCAATCCGGGCGGCGAAACTCTGCTGCGACATGTGTCGAGCGCATTCAACCAGATGCGCCACGGGCTGGAAATTGTCGGGGCCCGGTCCGATGCGCTGCTTCGCCTGCATTGCGCGCCCAGCATGGCCGCGCAATGGCTCATGCCGCGTCTGCCTGTGCTGATGGCGAACATGCCCGGCTTGAAAGTACGTCTGTCGGCCAGCACGGACTATCCGCGCTTCCACAACGACGAATTTGATCTCGACATCAGGTACGGTCCGCCACGTCAGGAGGGGCTCATCGCCATTCCGCTCGGGGAAGAAATCGTGACGCCACTCTGCCGTCCGGAGATGGCAGGCGACATTCGCGATCCGATGGATCTTTTCGAATTGCCCCTGATCGAAAGCGAGCACAAGCAGGTGCGTTGGAGCGACTGGTTCGCGGTCAACGGACTGCCGCCGCCACCGCCCGGCGACAGCCGTTTTGACCGCAGTTTCATGGCGATTTCGGCTGCCGCCGACGGCATGGGTATCGCCTTGGAATCTACACGTCTAGCGGAACGGGAAATCGCCAGCGGCCGTCTCGTCGCACCACTGACGAACGTCGCGCGTGACGCGACCTACATCGGCCATTTCCTTGTCTATCCGCCAACAGCAAGCCCGCGGCGGTCCGTCCGGGCTTTCTCCGATTGGCTTTCCAGCGAACTTGCCTTGCCGCCCGTAAGTCATGCGTAGCGGGCAATGCGGCAAGGATGCTCGGCGCATTCAGCTGGGCACCAACTCGTCGGGGCACACGTCCTTTCTTTGCCTACGCGAGGAGCAGGTCGATCTGCTCCGGAAAACGCTGTCACAGACCGTAGATGTGCAGAACGTTAGTCCGGCCGTTGCCGGTGTCGACCTGACTGATCAGGCCAGATTCGTGCAAAAAGCGGAAATGATAGGTGCGCGCCGCCTTCGTCACCGGCAGATCAAAGGACTCGCAGAGGCGGATCTGCGAAAGCGCGGCCGCAAGTGCCGGAACCACTTCCTGGCGCATAGGTTCGGCCAGCCACGAAAACAGGGCGCAGATTTCCATCTCATCGATGCTCGGGTGACCATCTTCATCAGGCAAGCGGGCTCTCTTTCCGCCATTCATTTCGATAAATAATTGAATTTATTCTATTATGTCGGATGGATGCGGCGAATGTCCCAACATTTATCCCAAAGTTCTGCTCCAACTTAGTCTAAGCGTCGATTGATGTATGAGAAGCTGCGGCTCATCACGAGGGGATCGAGATTGGACCGTGTGGGCGTCTGAATGCGCCCTTATGGGCAGGTTGGCCACCAGGCCGGAAAATACGAACGAATACTGCCGCTTCTACCCGATAAATGGTCATCCCTCGAAGTGGTACTAGTTCGCGGCCGTCACCAAGAATGCGCAGTTGGATGCTCTGACGACAAGATGGAGGCATGTCGAAAGGCCTTGGCGGGCAATCCCGACGTGCGGTCTGTAGTCTGTACGCTCAATGGAAATGAGCCTCCCCCACTGAACTGGTCCACCGCTATGCATAGGAAACGGAGGACCAGTTCAGTGGGGGAGGCTCAACCTTAACCCGGCAGTTCGACGTCGACGCGCCGGACACCGTCTGGGTAACGGACATCACCTATATCAAGACCATGGAGGGCTTTGCCTATCTGGCCGTGGTCATCGATCTGTTCTCGCGCCGCGTCATCGGCTGGTCCCTGCAAAGCCAGCAGACCAGCGAGGTCGTCCTTCAAGCCCATCATATGGCCGTCTGGAGACGGAAGCCGCAGAACACGGTGCTGGTACATTCCGACCAAGGCTCCCAATTCACCAGCATGGACTGGGCGAGCTTCCTGCGGCACCACAATCTGGCTCACCCCATGAGCCGGCCTGGGAGCTGCCATGACAATGCCGTGGCCGAGAGCTTCTTCAACCTGCTCAAGCGCGAGAGGATCAGGCGCCGTACCTATCGAACGCGGGATGAAGCGCGCCAGGATGTGCTCGATTACATCGAGATGTTCTACCGCCGCCCCCCCCCGAAAACACGTCCGCAACGGCATGCTCTCACCCGCCGAGTTCGAACGGCGGCACCAAACCTAAACTCGAAGGGGTCTACAGAACGCGGCGCTATTCAGAATGCGGATGATCCTTTTGCGGTGACGGTGCTTCGGGCGAGGTCGCCAGTACTGCTTCCACGGCCGACGTCCGGGCGGCAAGCGTTTGGGAAGGATCAGCTATAGGCGAGATGAGTTGGACAATTGGGCCCCGCTTTTGCAATTCATTCCGCGATGTTGCACCCGACTGATAACAGCCGTCCCGGCATGTTCTGATAGCAGACGGGCCTCAAAAAGCGACGGATCGCCAGACTGCCGACCGAGGTGGAGCGTCCGTCGGACGTCGCGGGGAAAGGACCGCCGTGGACCATGGCATGGTCGACTTCAACGCCGGTTCCGAAGCCATTGACGACGAGCCGCCCGGCCTTGGTCTCAAGCAGGGGCAGCAGCGCGCGCGCCGATGGATGGTCCTCCTCGTCGATGTGAATGGCAATGGTCAGCTGGCCCTCTAGCGTTGCCGCGACCCGGCTCATCTCGTCCTGATCGCGGCAGCGCACGATCAGTGATGCTGCGCCGAAGACCTCCTCATGCAGCCGTTTGTCTTCAAGGAAATCAACGGCCGTCGTGGCAAAGAGTGCCGGTCGGGCCGCCGAGGCATCCGAGGTCGGCTCCTTGGTCAGGGTCTCAACGCGCAGCTGGCCGCCAAGAAAGTCGACACCGCGGCAGTAGGCATCAAAGATGCCGGCAGTCAGCATGGTCTGCGGCGGGCTTTGATGAAGGGCTTCGACGGCACCGCCGATGAAGGCTTCGAGCCCGTCGCCGTCGACAGCAAGGACGAGGCCTGGGTTGGTGCAGAATTGGCCTGCGCCCAGCGTAAGGGCGGCCGCGAAGGCCCGTCCGATGCCTTCACCGCGGGTGGCCAGTGCCGCGGGGAAGAGGAATACCGGGTTGATGGAGCTCATTTCGGCATAGACCGGGATGGGCTCGGGGCGCTCGGCCGCCGTCCTCATCAAGGCCATGCCTCCTTGCCGGGAGCCTGTGAAACCGACGGCCTTGATGCGCGGATCCGCAACGAGGCGTTGGCCGATGTCGTTGCCGACGCCGAACAGCAAGGAAAAGACACCTTCCGGCAAAGCGCAGGCCTTGACGGCGTCCCGGACAGCCCGCCCGACCAGTTCGGACGTGCCCGGATGGGCGGGATGCGCCTTGACCACCACCGGGCATCCCGCCGCTAGGGCCGATGCCGTATCGCCGCCGGCCACCGAAAAGGCGAGAGGAAAGTTCGAGGCGCCGAAGACGGCGACAGGGCCGAGCGGCAGGTGCCGCAGTCTCAGATCCGGGCGGGGAAGCGGCTTTCGCTCCGGATCAGCGGGAGTATGGCGTTCCCCGATATGAGGGCCGTCGCGCAAGGCATCGGCGAAATGCCGAAGCTGGCCGATGGTCCTCGCTCGTTCACCCTCGATGCGTGGGCGTGGCAGCCCGGTTTCGCTCATGCAGCGTTCGATCAGCAACTCGCCGAGGGCCGCGATGTTGACGCCGATCTGGTCCAGAAAGGCGGCCCGGTCGCTGGGCGAGGTGGATCGATACGCCGCAAAGGCGTCCGCCGCCAGAGCGCAGGCCTGTTCCAGTTCGGCCTTGCCGGCTCCGCCGAATACCGGATCAAGTGGCCGTCCCGTTGTGGCCTCGATCGCCCTGAATGTCGTCTCCGATCCGACGATGTCACGCTGTCCGATCAGTGATGTGCCGTGAATGGCCATCGCGTCCTCCGCCTCGCTATGGATTGCCGTCGCGGATGCCGCCCGCATACCCGGGTCTCCGGTTGCTGCCGAAAGGGGCGCCGAGGGGGGCGGCTTACCTGCAATGATCATGATGACTTGACGGATAGTCATTATATGTCAATAGGAATTTTTTGGCGTTTGATCCCCCGCGCTGATAAGATGGCTGCATACGGAATTTGTCGAAGGAGAGGTGCTTTGGCCATTGTTGAGAAACCCGGTGTTCGCAGGACGCTGACGTCTCGGGTTGCCGACGATCTGCGGCAGCAGATCGAGGCCGGTGACTATGCACCTGGCGACAAATTGCCGACGGAACCCGTGATGGTGGAACGCTTTGGCGTCAGTCGCACGGTCATTCGCGAGGCGATTGCCCTGCTTCGGGCGGATGGACTGGTTGAGTCGCGGCACGGTGTGGGCGTCTTCGTGCTGGGCCCCTCGCAGCAGCCCGAAACACTGGCGCTCTTCACGCATGCAACGGACAAGATTTCCGACATCATCGAGGAACTGGAGCTGCGGATCGGCATCGAGGTCGAAGCCGCTGGGCTTGCCGCGCTGCGCAGCTCTCCGGCTCAGGAAGCGGAGATCCAGGCGCAGCTCGGCCATTTCGAGCAATTGGTCGAAGAGGGGCTGCCGACCGATCAGGCAGATTTCGATTTCCACATGGCAATCGCCGCGGCGACAAACAACAACCGCTTCAAGGCCTTCCTGCAGCATATCGGCAAGCGCATCATTCCGCGTGTCAAGTTCCGCACTGTGATGGGCGGCGTAGACCCTCTGCCCAATCGCGACGCGATTCTCCTCAAGGAACATGCCGAGGTCGCCGATGCCATTCTGGCGCGCGATCCGGAGCGCGCGCGCGAGGCCATGCGCCGTCATCTCCTTGGCGGCATCAAGCGTTATCGGGCTGTCACGGCGCGCCGGCCGGCTGCTCCGGAGTGAGTTTTGGCTTGACGTCATCTCATAGTCATCATATGAAGACATGGAAGTCATCTTAATACGAGTTGTTCCATGTCCCCCAGCGAACTCAAGACGTGTCTTTCTTCCGGATTGCTCTCCTTTCCGGTCACGCATTTCGGTGACGGGCTTCGGCTCGATCTGGAAAGCTACCGCAGGCACGTGGAGTGGTTGGCCGGCTTCGATGCGGCCGCGCTGTTTGCTGCCGGCGGAACTGGAGAGTTCTTTTCGCTTTCGCCGGCGGAAGTTGGTGCCGTCGTCGAGGCGGCGAAGGAGGCTGCTGGCGATGTTCCGATCATTTCCGGATGTGGTTATGGCCAGGAGCTCGCCAAGGACATCGCGGGTCGGGCCGAAAAGGCCGGAGCCGACGGTCTTCTGCTGCTTCCGCATTATCTCATCGGTGCCCCGCAGGAAGGCATCTACCGTCATGTGAAGGCCGTCTGCCAGTCAACGGGGCTCGGCGTGATCGTCTACAATCGGGCCAACTCCGTCGCGAGCGCCGACACGATGGCGCGCCTTTCCGACGAATGTCCCAATCTCGTCGGCTTCAAGGACGGGACGGGCCAGGTTGGTCTGGTGCGCGAGATCACCGCCAAGCTCGGCGATCGGCTCTGCTATATCGGCGGCATGCCGACGCACGAGCTTTACGCCGAGGCGTTCAATGCCGTCGGTATCACGACCTACTCCTCGGCGGTTTTCAATTTCGTGCCGGATCTCGCCGTCCGCTTCTACAAGGCGATGCGCGCTGGCGACGGCGCGACGATGGAAGCGATCCTGAAGGACTTCTTCTTTCCTTTCGCTGCCATTCGCGACCGCCAGCCCGGCTATGCCGTTTCGATCATCAAGGCGGGTGTCGCGCTCGCCGGCTTTGCTCCGGGACGCGTTCGGCCGCCGCTGACCGATCTGACGGACGAGGAGAAGGGCATGCTCGCCGACCTCGTGGCGCAGAGTGGCCCGCAGACGGCCGCCAAACGAAGGGTGGGCTGAGTATGGCCTGACGCCGGCCCATGCTGGCCGGCCCCAAGATCATGTTCTCCAGAAAGACAAAAAATCCGCCATCGGACGCAAACGCAAGGCGGATCAACGCAACCCAGATGGGGAGGAACGACTATGAGGAAGAACAAGCTCCTCGGCGGGACGGCGACGGCCCTGCTGCTATCGCTGGCCGCGCCGGCCTTTGCCGCGGGAACCGACAGTTCGATCAAGATCGTCGTGCCGGAGCAGCCGAGCAATCTGGAGCCCTGCGGCTCGATCATCACCAGTGTCGGGCAGGTCGTCAGCCAGAACATCACCGAGCCGCTGACGGTCGTCGATCCGAAGAGTGGCCAACCGGAGCCAAAGCTCGCGACGGACTGGACGCAGAAGGACGCAAAGACCTGGATTTTTCATCTCCGCAAGGGCGTGACCTTTCAGGACGGAGAGCCCTTCAACGCCAAGGCGGCTGCCTATTCCATCGACCGCATGACGGGTGGCAAGCTGACCTGTAGCAACGTGGCGAAGTTCGGCGATGTGAAACTGACGGTGACGCCGGTCGATGACTTAACGCTGGAAATCAAGACGGCGGAGCCGCTGCCGATCCTTCCGACGCTTCTGAGTGTCGCCATGATCGTCTCGCCGAAGACTCCGGCCGACCAGCCGGTCAACGATCCGGTCGGAACCGGGCCGTACAAACTGAAAACCTTCACACCCGAGACGGTCGTGCTCGACCGCTATGACGGATATTGGGGTGACAAGCCCCAGGTCGCTGAAGCGACCTATGTCTGGCGTGGCGAATCGTCGATCCGCGCCGCGATGGTCGAGACGGGAGAAGCCGATCTGACCCCCTCGATCGCCATTCAGGACGCGACGAACAAGGCGACGGATTTCGCCTATCTCAATTCCGAGACGACGGATATCCGCATCGACCTCGGATTCGCACCGCTCGACGATGTGCGGGTCCGCAAGGCGCTCAATCTGGCGATCGACTGGGAAGGCCTTGGCGGTCTTCTGGGCGATGATGTCATCCGCGCCTCTCAGATGGTTGTTCCCGGCATCAACGGCCACGACGACGGCCTGAAAGCCTGGGGCTATGATCCGGGGAAAGCCAAGGCGCTGATTGAGGAAGCCCGCAAGGACGGCGTTCCGGTAGACAAGGAAATCCGCTTGATCGGCCGCAACGGCATCTATCCGAACGGTGGCGAAGCGATGGAAGCCATGATGGAGATGTGGCGGGAGGCCGGCCTCAACATCAAGCTGCAGATGCTCGATGTCGCCGACTGGCTGCACTATCTGCAAAAGCCCTTCCCGGAGGATCGCGGTCCGACGCTGCTGCAGATGCAGCACGACAACAACAAGGGCGACGCGGCGTTCACCATCCCCATCTTCTATTCGTCCGACGGCAACTATTCGGCGATGTCCGATCCGGGCATCGACAAGGCGATCGCCGGGGCGCTGGAAGCGACGGGAGCAGAGCGGACGAAGGATTTTCAGACGATCTTCGACAAAGTCCATAATGAGATCGTCGCCGACATCCCGATGTTCCACATGATCGGCTACACGCGTGTCGGTCCGCGTCTCGACTGGAAGCCGAGCCTTGCGACGAACAGCGAAATTCCGATCGCGGACATTCGTCTGAAGGACTGACCATGCGGGGGCCAGATGCACATGTCTGGCCTCAGCCCCCTGACTTTCCCGGTATCATGCCGGCGATATCGACGTGATCGGACCTGGAGGGTTCGTTCACTGTGAAAGAGGGATGCCATGTGGAGCTTTTTCGGCAAGCGGGCCCTGCACAGCATGGCCTCGATGCTTGGCTTGCTCGTGCTCGTCTTCTTCCTGTCCCGGCTGACGGGGGACCCATCGGGGCTCTACCTGCCGCTCGACGCGAGTGCCGGCCAGCGGGCCGAGTTCGCGCATCTCCATGGGCTCGATCGTCCTGTCGTCATCCAGTTCCTGTGCTACCTCGGCGATCTTGCCCATCTCGATTTCGGCCTGTCCCTGCGGCAGAACCGGTCGGCGATGGCCGTGGCGCTGGAAGCCTTCCCCCACACGCTGGCGCTTGCCGTGGTGGCGATGTCGATGGCCATTCTTCTCGCGCTTCTGTTCGGATCGCTGGCCGCCGCGCGCCCGGGTGGATTCTTCGATCGCCTTGTCAATCTTGTCTCGCTGGCCGGTGCCAGTGCACCCGACTTCTGGATGGCCATCGTCGGCATCCTGGTCTTCTCGGTCTCGCTTGACCTCTTGCCGACATCGGGCACCGGTTCGATCGTCTACTGGATCATGCCGGTCACGGTGCTGACCTTGCGCCCTTTCGGCCTCCTGACCCAGGTCGTGCGTGGCACCATGCTGGGCGCGCTGGCCTCGCCCTACATCAAGACGGCGATCGCCAAGGGCGTGCCCGAGCGGCGCATCATCTTCGGCCACGCGCTTCGCTGTTCGCTGCTGCCCGTCGTCACGGTGGCTGGCGACCTTGCCACCGGTCTCGTCAATGGCGCCGTGGTCGTGGAGACTGTGTTCGGCTGGCCGGGCATCGGCAAGCTGATGATCGACGCGATCGTCCAGCGCGACTTCGCCGTGGTGCAATCGACCATTCTCGTCACTGCCGTCGCCATCTTCATTCTCAACATCGCGATCGACATTCTCTACATGGTGCTCGATCCCCGAATCCGGCTTCAGACCTGATGACCATGGTTCTCACCGACGCCCAGCCATCACGCCGCCCGGACTGCAAGCTCTGCCGGCTCGGGCGCTATCTCTGGCGCGACAAGCTGGCGCTCTTTTCCGCGCTCTACCTGCTCTGCCTTCTGGTCGCGGCCATCGCCGGACCGCTGCTGATCGGCGACGCGGCGACGAAGCTTGGCCTGCGCCAACGCAATCTGGCGCCGTTCGACCTCGGCCAGAGCTGGCTCTATGTCCTCGGCGCCGATACGCTGGGTCGCTCGCTGCTTGCCCGCCTCATCGTCGGAGCGCAATACACTCTCGGGATCGCGGCTTTGGCCGTTGCAGCCTCGATGCTGGTCGGCGGAGCGCTCGGTCTTGTTGCCGGCTATTCGGAGCGCTGGTTCAGCCACCTGATCTTGCGTCTTGCCGACGTGATCATGAGCTTTCCCTCGCTGCTGCTGGCGCTGATCGTGCTCTACACGCTTGGACCGAGCATCGCCAATCTCGTCATCGTGCTCACGTTGACGCGCATCCCGGTCTATCTGCGCACGACGCGCGCGGAAGTGCTGGAACTGCGCGAGCGCATGTTCGTGAGTGCGGCGCGGTCCATGGGGGCGAGCCCCACGCGGATCGTGCTCACCCATATCGCGCCTCTGGTGGTGCCGACACTGATGACCATCGCAGCGATCGATTTCGCCACCGTCATCCTGGCGGAATCGGCTCTGAGCTTCCTTGGCCTCGGCATCCAGCCGCCCGACTTCACCTGGGGGGCGATGGTAGCGACGGGCAGGGGCTATCTCGGCAACGCCTGGTGGATCGCCTTCTGGCCCGGGCTGGCGATCATGCTGACGACGCTGTCCCTCAATCTCCTGTCGAGCTGGGCGCGCACGCTCGCCGACCCGCAGCAACGCTGGCGGCTGCAATCGCTGCGGAGGACCGCACGATGAGCGTGCCTGGTGCCGAAATTCTCAAGGTCGACGGCCTGACGGTCGACTTTCTTTCCGACGACGAGCCGGTCCGGGCGGTCGAAAACGTCGGCTTCCGTGTTTGCCGCGGCGAGACCCTCGTCATTCTTGGTGAAAGCGGCTCGGGCAAAAGCGTCAGCACGCGAACGGTGATGGACCTCGTCGACTGTCCGCCAGGCGATCTTGTCGCGGGCCGGATCGCCTTCCATGACATCGATCTGCGCAGCCTCGACAGGAGGGGCCGCCGCGAGATCAACGGTCGTCGCATCGCGATGATTTTCCAAGACCCATTGGCCCATCTCAATCCGGTTCTGAGTATCGGCCGGCAGATCGCCGAGGTCTTTGAGGTCCACGGTATCGCGCGGGGCGCCGAGGCCCGGCGTCGGTCACTCGATCTTCTGAAGCGGGTTGGCATTCCCGATCCTGAAACCCGCATTGGTCAGTATCCGCATCAGTTCTCGGGCGGGCAGCGCCAACGCATCATGATCGCGATGGCTATCGCGCTCGATCCGGAGGTGCTGATTGCCGACGAGCCGACGACGGCGCTCGACCTCAGTGTCCAGGCACAGATTCTCGACCTCCTGCGCAATCTGCAGGCCGAGAAACACATGGCCCTCGTTCTGATCACGCATGACCTGGACGTCGCCGCGGCCATGGCCGATCGCATCATGGTGATGAAGGGCGGCCGGATTGTCGAAGAGGGCAGGGCGGAAGACGTCTTCAACCGCCCCCTGCACGACTACACCAAGCGTCTGATGGCCGCCCATGCTCATACGCCGCCTGCGGCGCGGGCGGCGCCAGATCGGGCAACAGGCGAATGCCTTCTCAAGGTCGAGCACCTCGTCAAGGACTATGGGCTCTCGGGGGGGCTGTTCGGCGGGCAGCGCAGCCTGCGCGCGCTCGACGACGTGAGTTTCGACCTTGCCCGCGGCGAGACTCTCGGCATCGTTGGGGAATCCGGCTCCGGCAAGTCGACGATCGCCCGCATCCTGCTGAGGCTGAACGACCCGACCTCCGGCAAGGCTCTTTTCGACGGCCGGGATATCTTTGGGCTTTCCGGCAAGTCACTGCTCGATCTGCGCCGAAAGGTCCAGATGGTGTTCCAGGACCCGAGCGGTTCGCTGAACCCGCGGATGGATGTTGAGCGGATCATCTCAGAGCCATGGCGCATTCACAGCGACATGCTGGAGAGGACACACTGGCGCGACCGGGTCGTCGAGCTTCTCGAACTCGTCGGCCTGAAGGCGGATCACACCACGCGCTACCCGCACCAGTTTTCGGGCGGTCAGCAGCAGCGTATCGCTATCGCGCGGGCGCTTGCCAGCGAACCGCAACTCATCGTGTGCGACGAGGCGGTTTCGGCCCTCGACGTTTCCATTCAGATCCAGGTCGTCGATCTTCTCGCCGACCTGAAGTCCCGCCTCGGCCTGTCCTATCTGTTCATCACCCATGATCTGCCGATCGTACGCCACTTCGCCGACAGGATCATCGTGATGCAGAAGGGCCGCATTGTCGAAGACGGATCGACGGAAACGATCTTCGGCAATCCGGCGCACGCCTATACGCGCAAGCTCCTCGATGCTGCACCAAGACCGAAATGGTCGGAAGCAGACGAAGGATAACTCTCGATAGCGGTGACAAACTGGAAGCATCCGCAGGTCGGCATTCGGGGTCTTCGGCCAGTCGAGGTCGTAGTTCTCAAATGGCTTGTCATTGTCCGTCGTCAGAACATGTGGCTCAGATCGCGACGTAGATTAGGGAAGAGCGGGCCTCATCTTGGTTTTGATGTTAGGCGGCGAGCTTGCGGTGCTGCAAGCGCCGATATTCGATGGTCTGTCGCTTGGTCCTTTCACGCTGCTTGATGATCGTCGGCGCCCTGCCGAAGTAGGCGTCGGCGGGTGTCGCGTTGGCCAGGCTCTCGTGGTAACGCTGGTGATTGTAGTGTTCGACGAAGGCCTCAATCTGGGTTTCGAGGTCGCCGGGCAGGAAGTAGTTCTCCAGCAGGATGCGGTTTTTCAGAGTCTGGTGCCAGCGCTCGATCTTGCCCTGGGTCTGGGGATGGCACGGGGCGCCGCGCACATGGCTCATCTTCCGGGCCTCGATGTATTCCGCCAGTTCGCCGGCAATGTAGCTCGGCCCATTGTCGCTGAGCAGCCTGGGTTTGTGCAGCACCGTGGCACTGTCGCAATCCGAGGCCTTAAGTGCTATGTCCAGCGTGTCGGCGACGTCCTCAGCACGCATGGTGGTGCACAGCTTCCAGGCGATGATGTAGTGTGAGAAGTCGTCGAGCACCGTCGACAGGTACATCCAGCCCCACCCGATGATTTTAAAGTAGGTAAAATCGGTCTGCCACATCTCGTTCGGCCGGGTGGTCTTGGTGTGGAACTGATCGGCGGCCTTGATCACTGTATAGGCCGGACTGGTAATCAGATCGTGGGCCTTGAGCAGCCGGTAAACCGTGGCTTCCGACACGAAGTAACGCTTCTCGTCGGTGAAGCGCTCCGCCAGTTCGCGGGGGCTGAGGTCGGTCGCCTCCAGCGCCATCTCGACGATCTGGTCCTGGATGTCCTCGCCGATGCGGTTCCATACCCGGTTCGGCGCTGACGGCCGATCCTCCAGCGCTTCGGGCCCACCTTCGAGGTAGCGATCATACCAGCGGTAGAACGTCCGGCGGGCAATGCCGAGTTGGTCCAGCGTGCGCTTGGCGGGCTGGTGCGACTGCACGACGATCCGAATGATTTCGAGCTTCTCGGATGCGGGATACCTCATTCTTCGCCGTCCCCATCCCCGATCATGCTTTTTTTGAGCAGTCGATTTTCCAGCGTCAGATCGGCAACGCATTCCTTCAGGGCTCGCGTCTCCCGGCGCAAGTTCTGCACCTCGCCGGTGGTCGCGGCACGGGCGGTGTCGCCCGCCAGGCGGCGCTTGCCCGCCTCCATGAACTCCTTCGACCAGGTGTAATACAGGCTCTGGGCAATGCCTTCCTTGCGGCAAAGCTCGGAAATGCTGTCGTCGCCGCGCAGACCTTCGAGCACGATACGTATCTTATCCTCGGCCGAGAAGTGGCGCCGCGTCTGCCGCCGGATATCCTTCACCACCTGCTCCGCAGGGGCCTTCGCCGGCGATTTTGCATTGGAGGATCTGGGCTTCATCTTCGTTCCTTCGTCACTACGACGAAGCCCGGATCCTCCTTAAATCACTACCTCAAATCTGTGCCATTGGTGCTGACGAGGGGCAACATGACACAATTCGCGTAAGATATCTTATGGAACCAAAATGAAGGCGTCAGAGATTTGAACCTCGGAAACAGTATCAATGCGTGGCGTCATCCCCTGGAACTTTCGGAACATAGCCAAGCGTATGAAGAACAGTTGCGACCAACGCATGATGCGCCTTCATTTGAATTAGCGCCAAGTGGTATTTGTACCGAAGTTCCTGGCGAGCCATATCGCTCAGCTCCTGAGAGTGGCCCGCATTGAGACATTCGTAGAGACCTTGCGTAATCTCGAGCCGGCGTCGCTGCTCTATAATGACGTCGATAGCCAGTTGCTCAATCTCTTGAGGCTCCATCGCCGCGATGATCGCGGCGATGGACTGCTCAGAAGACGCCTTATCGAAGTCTAGATCGATCGTGTTTGGCACGGTATTGATGTTCCAAAGGCTCCGGTCTCGATGCACCGCTTTGAAAAATGACTGTGCGCAGACCGTGGGACGGGAAAACCGCTATCGCTGGCCCCAACGAACCAACGCGTCCCGGCTGCCGAAACACCAACCAACGTCCACCGGCATCAGGCCAGATCCGATGGCAAGCGTTCAATCAACACTGGAGCGCGAAAGGAGGCTTTCCATACCCGATGGCAATACGCACAGTCTCAAGGTTGCTTTATTGCACACATCATCTGCTCCACAAAATCTGCTCGGATGCATTCATGGCGCATCGAATTCACAGGAAAATCAGCCCCGTCCGATGGGCGATGGACACAGCATGAGTATTACTTACGGCTCTCAGCTTACGACGTGCGCTTTCCAAGTAGTGGCGTACGGTGCTTTGAGATAGGCCTAAGATTGCGGCGCATTCCCAGGCGGTTTTCCCCTCGGCGATCCACTGCAGACATTCCATTTCACGGGGTGACAGGCAATTCAGCCCGGTCGCTTGTCCCTCAAGGCGGAGCACCCGTTCGTGCAAATGAACGGCAAGAACCTGGAAATCGGACAGACGGCATAATTTCCACCGCTTCCAATCCGCAATCGAGACCTCAGAAGAGAGTGACAAGAGGCCAAGATCGCCGCGATAGCCGTGGACAGGGACCGTGACGCCGCGTTGGCCTTTGTCATGCTCGCCCATCGCACGCCTGAGCGCATTCAGTAGCTCGCCGGGCATACTGATTTCCTCCCAGTCCAGTGGCAGAAGCCGCTGGAACGCAAAGCGCAGAGCCGGCTCTATTTCCATATATCGCCACCCCCTGTTGCGGTTGATCCATCTGGAGGAGTAGGCAGCGGCCAGAAGCGGTGAATTCGCCTGACAGGGTGCCATTCCAAGGCCGATGTAAGCCATCGCTTGCAGCGAATATCGGGCGGCTATTCTGTGCAACAGAGAACCGATCATATATCGGTCCGTGAGGCCTGCAATTTCCGAGAGCAACAATGACAGGTCGGATTTTGCGAAATGTTCCAAAGAATTAGCCTTTCTCGCTGGACAAGCTTTCCAGCCCCCTTCCCCACGATGCCAGACATACCCTGTATGGTTGCTGATGTCAGCGATGTCTGATCACATTTCATGAATATCGCATTCATATTTTCTTAGGCGATTGCGTCGGTTCACAAAGCTGCTTGCAGAAGCGCAGTGGCGAGACCAAGGATCGGACATTGCTTCTCTTCGATGAGGTGGTGCGGCCTGACTACCTGTGGATTCTCGAGACCAGGCGGAGTGCCAGTCGCTAGTATGCAATTAGCCTCCCTTTCACTTCCAGTCGATCGGATACATGCACGAGACCTTTGGGAGGCGGACGCCACATCGAAATGGTTCAGGAGCGCCTCCAGGGTGCGTTTCGCGGTGATCAACGATCCTGAAACCGCCAACTGCATTTCGCGGCGATGCGGCAACACGACCGTGGAGGTCGACCAGATCAACCGCACATCGCAGATGTCGGAGTCGTCACGAACACGCTCGGAACAATTTGTCCGGGTTCAGCGCCGATGAGATAATTTCGGCTTCACGGATAGAGGGGGATTTCTGGCTCATCGCAGCCCCTCAAGGAGCGAAGATGGGACTGAGAGTTGGGACACAGAAGGAACCAGCGCATGTCTCGATCATTGTCCCATGTCAGGTAAAATATTGCTAACAATTATCATCCCATGCCATAAGAGGGCAAGGAGTATGGACATGGCAAGCAGCGCAAATCTCGGCCCCAAGCTGGAAAGCTACGTCACCGATCTGGTGAAGACAGGGCGCTATAATTCCCGCAGCGAAGTGCTGCGCGAAGGCGTGCGTTTGGTCGAGGAGCGCGAAAAGCGGCTTGCCGTACTCGACGCCGCAATCAGTCGCGGCCTTGCGGATGCTGACGCCGGACGCGTCAAACCGCTCGGCGAAGTGGCGGATCGCCTCACCGCCAAGTACCAGAAAATGGTGGAAGATCGCGGCGCGTGATTGTCGTTATTACCGAAGAGGCAGAAGCAGACCTCGAACGCATCGGCGACTACATCGCGGCGGATAATCCTCGACGGGCTGTGGCCTTCGTCCAGGAACTGGCCGATCGATGTCATCGGCTGGCGGATATGCCCCGCGCCTACCCTCTGGTTCCTCGCTACGAGCAAAAGGGCGTGCGCCGCCGTCCCTATGGCGAGTATCTGATTTTCTACCGAATTGGCGCCGAAGCGGTTGACGTGCTGCACATCCTCAACAGCGCCCAGGATTACGAAGCTATCTTGTTCCCGGAGGACTGAACGACCCCGACTCCCGGCGCTGCGGCATGTTATTGTCCGCGGCGTCCGGCAGTCCGATCTTGCAATCCTGACCGTCATGCATGCCGCCCAGAAGTGGCCTGATAGCCTTTGAGCAAGTTATTCGGCACCGGTCGGTGAGGCTTCCTGGTGGTGGGTCAAGGCGTCCTGCTTGAAGCCGGATCGTCATCGATGTCCCAATAGGTGACCACGCCCCCCATCGTTGAACCCGCTTTCCAGTACGCTGTGTTTGTAATTCTCGGGGAATTTCCGACACCAACCAAACTCAACGCTCCATTCAAGAATGTTGACTTGCCTTCTGACCAGTAAAAAAACCAGTTTTGCCCGTCCCACGAAACTGAATAGTTCAAATTTGTCCCATCGTAATTAATGCGCAACCATGATGGCACCTCTTTTATTTCATATCCATATGGCGTGCTATTAAAACTAGATGATGAATTCATTCTTTTCGCTTGCAAGAATAAAGTTGTTCCATGCTCTATGCATATCCCAACCATTTTCCCGCCTGTATCCTTCACGTATATGCCGAAGCTTGGGTAAGTCCCCATGGGAATGCCGAACTTGGCCCGAACCGTCAGCGTCCACGTTGAACTGGTTGGCACGGCCCGATAGGCGCCGGGAAACACCGCAAGAGAGCTGTTGACCGGCGTCGAATAGACAAGCCCCACATTCGCGACATCGGTGATCGTCGGCGTGACTGACGACGGGGTGTCGATGAACGTGAACGAACTCGCGGTCGGCGGGGCGAAGGGGCCGAATTCGCGCTGGACGGCAACACCACCACCGGCCGCCGCAATCGTCACACTGCCCGGTGCGTTGGTGATCGTTATGCCGGTGCCGGCCGTCAACCCGGCGGCTTGGGGTGGTCCGCCTGTTGCGCCGATGACCACTTGACCATCCGTCAAAGGTCCGGTGCTGCCGAAGGTGCCAGAGCCGGCGTTATACTGCACGGAATTCGTCGGTCCGGCGGGCCCGGTGGCGTAGCAATTCACCAGAGAATTGAAATTGCTCATGATCTGGTTGGCGTCAGCCACCTGCCCATTCGACAGCGTATAGGGCAACGCCGGACAGGCCGCCTCTGCAATCGATAGATTTCCGAGAACGAGAGCTGCGGATGTGACGGCAAGGGCAAGGAAATGATTTCTGCGCATTACGAACTCCCTGGAGCCCTCGGGCAATGACAGGCTTGCGGACCCTCTTTTACAGCTTATGAGAGAATTCGTCTAGCCTAACGGCGACCTCGATGCTACATTTTATGAGAGTATTTTGTCTTCAGTCGATGTTGATCGGAGATCCGCGATGTTCGTGCGTTTAGCTCAACTTATCTCAAAATTGTCGATACTTGTCGCAATTTTGTCATTATCCTCTGGCGCAACTTCGGCACAGTCTCAGGTTTTATATACTTACGATGATCTCGGCCGTCTGATCTCGGCTCTCTACGACAATAGCGTGTGCGTCGTGTACTCTTATGATGCCAACGGAAATCGCACAGCCCAGACCAATTCGGTCTCCGGAGCGCCGTCTACCCCGACCTGGGGAACCGGCGTCCTTGGTTGTTTCCGCTGGACGCCCTGACGAGGCCCTCCGCTCAACCCCCGATGCTTACGTAACGGCGACGTTTTTCCTCCTGGAGGCAGGTGAATGCATACGGTGAAGTCTTCAGCGACCCGTGCCGGTCGGCTCGTCACCATCATCCTCAGCCTCGTTCTGTCGAACGGATTGGCTGCCTCCGACCCGGTCTGGGCAAACAGTGATGCCCTCACCGTTTCCGTCGACGAACATGTGCAGGCTGCCCATTTCGCCGAACCACTGGTTCGCACGGCCCCAAGCTCACCCGAGGAGGATCAGGCGCTGGCTCGCGCGCTCGACGCGTACGAGCACCGCCAGAGAAACGATGATCGCAGCAGTCTCACCGACTTCCTGGCGCACTATCCTCACTCTGGCTGGTCGGCCGCGCTCTGGACCAATCTCGGCATCTCTTATCTGCACGAGGGCTATTTCTCGCAGGCCATCAAGGCTTGGCAAACCGCATGGCAGGAAGGACGGGACGCCGCTGATCCTAGGGCCAAGACCCTTGTCGACGGCGCCGTCGGCAAGCTTGCGAACCTCTATGCCGACCTCGGCCACACAGACACCCTGAAAGCCCTCCTTGCCGACATCGGGGACCGCGCAGTCACGGGTTCCGCGACGGAGGCCGTGCAGCTTGCCAGCGAACAGATCAGGGTCGCGACCAACGGCGATGGCCATCTCTTCATCTGCGGGCCGCTTGCCCTACGATCACTGATGATGTCACTGGGCGCGGATGCCGAAGACGTCAGCTTTCTGCAATGGTATCGCGCCGGATCAAACGGCACGAGCCTTCAAGAAGTCGCAAGGCTTGCGGACAAGGCGCATTTTGCCTACCGGCTCATTCACCGTGCACCGGGAGAGCCGGTTCCCGTGCCAGCGATTGTCCACTGGAAGGTCGGCCATTTCGCGGCCATTGTGGGAACGAGTAACGGGCGCTTCCACATCAAGGACTCGGTGCTTGAGGGGCCGGATATCTGGGTTACGCCCGCTGCCCTTGATCAGGAAGCGAGCGGATATTTCCTGATCCCAGCCGACGAGCCTCGCGATCACGCCTGGCAATCTGTCTCGCTTGATGACGCAGCCGCCATCCGAGGCAAGGGGGTCACCAACAAAACCCGCCCCGGCGATGCCAATGATCCATTGGCCAATGGGTCAAAGGGGAACGGGACAAGTCCCAATATACCCGGTCCGCTGGGCGCTGGCGGTTCAAGCTGGCCCAATGGCTCCAATGGTCCAGACGCACCGCCAGACCCCAACAACTGCTCCGGCGGCGGGGGCATGTGCGACTACAACATCAAGGAATCCAGCGTCAGTCTCTTCCTGTCCGATACCCCCGTGGGCTATGCCCCGCCGATCGGTCCATCTGTGCAGACAACGCTCAGCTACAATCAGCGCGAGGACGGTCAACCCCAGAATTTCAGCTACATCAATGTGGGCCAGAAATGGACGATCAACTGGCTCGGCTATGTCACCGATGACCCGGCCAACATCGGCGCCACCGTGTCGCGTTTCATGTCCGGAGGCAGCACCTATCACTACGACGGATACGACAGCGCAACAGGAGCTTTTAAGGCTCAGGACGACGACGGTTCGGTTCTCGTTCTTGCGTCTGAATCGCCCGTCACGTACCGGCGCGAACAGCGCAACGGCGGCGTGGAGATTTTCTCCCAGTCGGATGGCAGCACCAGCTATCCACGCAATGTCTTCCTGACGGACATCATTGATCCGCAAGGCAACGCCGTTCATCTGACTTACGACAGTCAGCAGCGATTGGTTTCGCTGACCGATGCCACCAACCGTGTGACAACATTCACCTACGGCCTGGCCTCCCAGCCTCTGAAGGTCACCCAGATCACCGACCCTTTCGGCCGCAACGCAACGCTGACCTATGACCCCTATGGCCGGCTGACGTCCATCACTGACACAATCGGGCTGACCTCGACGTTCACCTACGACGCCAATGGACTCGTCAACAACATGACGACAGCCTATGGCACGACCACATTCGCCTTTACGCCACCTGGGACGAGTGCTCCCCCGCGCTTTGTTCAGGTGACCGATCCGCTCGGCTACAAAGAGCGCGAGGAGTGGGTAGAACCCCTGCCGATCCCGGACAGCGATCCGCCCGAAACCGTGCCGGTCGGCATGCCGATCGCACCCACAAATCAATATCTCGTCTATCGAAACAGCGTTCACTGGGACAAGACAGCGTATGTCGAAGCCGGCTGCACGGACACGGGCGGTTGTGACTATACCAAAGGCCGCATCCGGCATTTCCTGCACATGCCGGACAACACGATCAAGTCGACCACGATTGAGAGCGTCAAATATCCGCTCGAAAACCGGATTTGGTATGCCTACCCGGGCCAGACAGCCAGTTCGTTTGTCGGCAGCTACAGCAAACCGAGCGCCATTGGCCGCGTGCTCGACGACGGCACGTCCCAGATTCGCCGGTTCTCGTATGATACGAGCGGTTACTTCAACTTAATCAAGGTCATCGATCCTGCCGGCCGGACAACGAATTTCGTCTATGCCAACGACATTGACCTGCAAGCGATAACCCAGATCACCGAGCGCGGTATCAAGTCGACGATTGCCCAGTTCGGCTACAACGGCCAGCACCTGCCGGTGTTCTATGTCGACGCGGCCGGCCAAAAAACCGGCTTCACCTACAATGCCGCCGGCCAGCTGACCTCCAGAACCAACGCCCTCGGGGAGACAACAAGGTTCCACTACGACAGCAATGCAAATCTTGCATCCGTCACCAACGCGAATGGCCAAACAGCCGCGACCTACACCTACGACACCTTTGCCCGGGTTGCGACCTACACCGATTCAGAGGGATGGACCGCAGCTTACGACTACGATGCCGCCGATCGCCTCACCAAAATCACCTATCCGGACGGGACATTCGAGGCCTTCACCTACGACAAGCTCGATCTCGCATCCTACCGGGACCGGCAAGACCGACTGTGGCTCTACACCTATGATGCAAACCGCCGCCTGACGGATATTACCGATTCGCTCGGCAACATGATCGCCTATGGCTATAGCGAGAGAGGCCAGGTCACCAGTCTGACCGATGCCAAGGGGTATGTGACCAGCTGGAGCTATGACGTCCAGGGACGCATGACGTCAAAGCAATACGCGGATGCCTCGACAGTCGTGCACACCTACGAGACAACGACCAGCCGACTTAAATCCATCACCGATGCGCTCTCGCAGATCAAGGAGTTCGGCTACGGAATCGACGACAGCCTGACCAGTATCAGCTACGTCGACACGCTCAATCCCACCCCCGACGTCTCCTTCACCTATGACCCTTATTTCCCGTTCCTCACGTCGATGAGCGACGGGACCGGCACGACGCAATACACCTACGTGCCACCGTTTTCTCAAGGCGCCCTGAAGCGCGCGGGTGAGTGTTTCATCCCCACAGGAGGCACCGCATGCGCCCACGAGATCACCTATGCCTATGACGCCCTCGGACGGATCGCCTCACGCTCGGTGACAGATGCCGGCACGGAGACCTTTGCCTACGACACGCTCGGCCGCCTCAGTGGCCACATCAGCGATCTGGGGGAATTCGCGCTGAGCTACCTGGGCGAGACCAATCAGCTTGCCTTGCGTCAGCTGGTTGGTTCCGGTGCCACTCTTCAGACGGCCTGGACCTATCTGCCCAATTCCGGCGACCGTCGTCTCGCCTCGATCAGCAACACCGGCCTGACCGCCGGCCAGTATTCGAATTTCGCGTTCACGACGACTCCCGAAAACGAAATCTCTTCCATCACCGAGACCAGTGACGTCACGCCCGTTGTTCCCGCCGCGCTCACACAGACGGCGGCCTACAACAATCTCAACCAGCTGACGGACCTCTCCGGCCAGAGCCTGACCTACGATGCCAACGGCAATCTCTTGTCCGACGGTCAGCGCAATTACAGTTGGGATGCCGAGAACCGGCTGATTGGGATCACCTATCCGTCCGAGGCTGGCAAGGCGACCGCCTTCGCTTACGACGGGCTCGGACGTCGCGTGCAGATCACCAGCACGCCGGCGGGCGGAGGCAGCGCAACGACGCGCAAATTCGTCTGGTGTGGCGACCGCCTTTGTCAGGCGCGGGACGACACCTACGCCCTGACACGGGAATACCTGGACGAGGGCGAGTTCCTGCCGGGCACGAGCCCCACGACCTACTATTACGGCATCGACCAGATCAGCTCCGTGCGCCGTGTCTTCGCCGACACGGCCAACGCGCCCGCCTACGCCTACGATCCCTACGGCAATCCGCTGCAGGCGACCGCCCCGCTTGCCGACTTCGGCTATGCTGGGATGTTTGGCAGCCTGGAAAGCGGGCTGAATCTCACTTGGTACCGTGCCTATGATCCGGCTTCAGGAAGATGGATCAGTCGCGACCCAATCGGAATGTTGGGCGATTCGTATGCGAATCTATATCGCTACGTTGAAAATGACCCAGTCGACTTTTATGACCCGACTGGAGAACGTCGACTTCGCGAGATTATTCGGACGTGCGGCATCGCCCTTGGGTTATTGACCGGTAATCCGGATGGGCCAGCTGGCAACGAGCCAGACCCATATCCTATAGAATCTCCTCTACCCGACAAATTCAGAAGTCCATCAAGGCTAAAGCCAAATGACCGAGAATAGATATTACTCGCACAATGAGCTTCTTCAAAAAGAGCCAGATTTGGCGAAGCTACGCCACGCGCATGAAAAATTAAGATATTCAAAAGATGAGGCCATCTCTGAACTGAAGGATCTTGCTTCTTCTGGATCTATTTTGGCGCTTAATTACCTCGGTGATACGTACCGTCGAGGCGATAATACAGACTATCAAGAGGCGGCTAAATGGTATCGACTGGCATTCGAAGGTGGATCAATTAATGCTATATACCACCTTGGTACACTATTATTAAAAATGAACTATTTAAAAGAAGCAAAAGAAATACTGGAAATTGGCGTAAAAATTAATGATCCTCCTTGCTATTACTGGCTTGCAAGAACTTATGAGGAGCTATACCCGTCAGGGGATCGTTCAGGCGAAATAGAAAAATTACTTCTTAGCGCGTCAAAGCTAGGAAACGCTACGGCGTCGACTAAATTAGGACTACTATACGCGCGAGGAAGGTATGGACTTAAGAAAATACCGGTGGGTATATATATGTACTTTACGGCCCTGTTAAGAGGATTGAGAACGCTAACAAAGGATAGAAATGACCGACGTCTGTGGTGATTTTTGTAATTTCTCCTCATACAAACTTTTGGCTCGAGGTTGTCGCGGTCTTATTCTTGGACTGCCTGAAATTGCGCGGTGACAGCGCAACAACGCGCAAATTCGTCAGGTGTGGCGACCGCCTTTGTCAAGCGCGCGATGACACCTATTCCCTGACATGGGAATACCTCGACGAGGGCGAGTTCCTGCCGGGCACGAGCCCCACTACCTACTATTACGGCATCGACCAGATCAGCTCCGTGAGCCGTGTCTTTACCGATACATCCAACGCTCCCGCTTACGCCTATGATCCCTACGGGAACCCGTTGCAGGCGACCGCGCCGCTTGCCGACTTCGGCTATGCCGGGATGTTTGGCAGTCCGGAAAGTGGGCTTAATCTCACCTGGTATCGTGCCTATGACCCGGCTTCAGGTTGATGGCTTTCACGTGATCCCATAGGTGAGGCAACTGACGAGCTAGCAAATTTATATGTATAAGTAGAAAACAACCCTATCGCAGACATCGATCCTTATGGGGAGAGAAAACTTGGTAACTTCATTCGGATGTGCGGTGTAGCGATATCACTTGCAACGCATGACCCCCTGACAGGCAAAGGCAACATCGCCGCGGGAAATCAACCTCCTCGCTATCCGCCTCCACCAGTCGTCAGAGTTGTGCCAGGGCAAGGACCCGATCCAAAAAATGACTGATAAACGCTTGAAAAATTACGATGACTTAATAAAAGAGGAGCCAGATCTTTCTCTTTTGAATAGAGCCTACGCACTATTGTCGACAAATTTTGAAAGAGCGACCTCCCAGCTTGCCGAACTAGCTGACAGAGGGTCTATCCTCAGTATGATCTACTTGGGTGAAGCGTATCAGCGCAGCCAGCCGAAAAATTTAGACGCGGCAGAAAAATGGTATCGGAAAGCCTATGAAAACGGAGCTGCTATGGGATTGTTTGCTCTAGGGCTGTTGCATTTCCAGAAAAATAACTACGCCGAGGCAGAGACATTATTTCAAGAAGGTGCAGAAAATGATGATGAGTTATCTATGTTTTGGCTAGCAAAAATCTACGCTCATAATGATAATTTTGACAAAAATAGATACAAAATAAGATTGCTTTTGGAGAAATCCGCATCGAAGGGGAACGTGAGCGCTAAAAGTGCTCTTGCCTTCTCGTTCATGAAAGGGCGATATGGTCTGGGAAATATACCTAAAGGTATATGGCTATATTTAAGCAGCTTGCTTGAAGCAGCAAAGATTGCAATAAAAAATCCGGATGATCCGCGATTGTGGCACTAAGTTTCGGCGCGATACCATTGTTCATTAGACCTCATTCGACGTTTTGACTGCGCCAGGAATTTTACTTTTCAAACGCACAGAGACAGCCTGTGCCATAGCTACTGCACAAACCAAGTCGGTCGACGATTACAAGGCCAAGGCCTTACCGCTCCCGTCCCTTGCCCCTCGCCCGCCCGCTCTTCTCCCTGCTTCTCCACCCGACCACCTCCCGGGCCCGCACCAGCTGCGCCTCGCGGACACGGATGCTGCCCGCCATCAACCCGTCCATGATGATCTTGAACTGCCTGAGCTGCTGAATGCGCTTCAGAGCTGGCTCGGTTTATCTGAACAGTTTGCGGGCTGTCTCTAAGTGGATTTCCGCCCTGGTTATGCCGCAACCGGGATTGGCTGCAGCGCATTGAAGTAGGCCTGATCGGGCGTCTGCCGTGCCAGGCTCTGGTGAGGTCTTCGGCCGTTGTAGAACGCGAGATAGCGGCCGATCGAAGCGCGCGCGTCGGACACGCTGGCATAGGCGCGCAGGTAGACCTCCTCGTATTTGACCGATTTCCAGATGCGCTCGACGAAGACGTTGTCGCGCCAGGCGCCCTTGCCATCCATGCTGATCTTGATGCCGGAGCCGATCAGCAGGGCGGTGAACTCGCGGCTGGTGAACTGCGAGCCTTGGTCGGTATTGAAGATATCCGGCTTGCCGAAGCGCGCCATCGCCTCCTCGACGGCCTCGATGCAGAAGGCGACGTCCATCGTGATCGAGAGCCGCCAGGCCAGGACCTTGCGGCTGAACCAGTCGACGACGGCCGTCAGATAGACGAAGCCCCGCGCCATCGGGATGTAGGTGATGTCCATCGCCCAGACCTGATTGGCGCGCGTCACCGGCAGCTTGCGCAGCAGGTAAGGGAAGATCTTGTGCCCCGGCGCCGGCTTTGACGTGTTCGGTCGGCGGTAAAGCGCCTCGATCCCCATCCGCTTCATCAGCGTCGCGACGTGGAGACGCCCAGCGACATGCCCCTCGGCCAGCAGCAGACCCTGCAGCATGCGGCTGCCGGCGAAGGGGTATTCCAGATGCAGCGCGTCAATCGCGCGCATCAAGGCCAGATCAGCAGACGAGGCCGCGCGGGGCAGATAATAGACACTGCCTCGGCTGATCCCGAGTGCTCTGGCCTGCCGGTTGAGCGGCAGATCGTGATGGCGGTCGATCATCGCTTTGCGCTCAGAAGGCCGGCCTTGCCGAGCGCGCCGGACAAAAAATCGTTCTCCAGCGCCAGCTCCCCGATCTTCGCATGCAGCGTCTTCACGTCGATCGTTGGTGCGTTGGACTCGGACTTCGCTTCGGAGCCGAAGACACCGGCAGCCCCTTCAAGGAGCTGGCTGCGCCACTGCGTGATCTGGTTGGGGTGGACGTCGAACTGCTGCGCCAGGTCGGCCAGCGTCTTCTCGCCCTTGATGGCCGCCAATGCGACCTTCGCCTTGAAAGCCGGGCTGTGGTTCCGGCGAACGCGTCTCGTCATATCCGCTCCTGTTCACGGCAATCATGCCGCGTTCAGGCCGAAAATCCACCTATGCCCAATGTCCAAATTTCCCGAGCCAGCTCTCTTCTTCGCATGGGCAGCCTTGCGGGAGGCCTCCGCCTTGCGCTGCTTCTCCTCCTGGGCCGCCTTCCAGCGATTGAACCGGAAGGCCTTGCCCATGATCGCCCCCTCGCTCCAGAACGTGAACCGCCGTTCCCAACATCCGCATTCATCGCGGCGACTAACTCCTGGGCAAATTCCACCTTGAGGCTTGGGTCATTGCATTGATGGATGAGGGCAAGATTGATCATCTGAGATTTCTCGTCATTTGTTGAAGGCAGTCACGAGAGGCAGGTGGAAGAGGGAGGCCCAAGCTTCGGCGCTGGCTCTCTGGACCGCGATGATGTTGGTTTCGCCGGTCCACCAGCCGTTACCGATTGCCACAATGACCTCGGGCTTTGGGATCATCGACTGCAGCACGGGCCAAATCAGCAACTGTTCGTAGCAGATCAGCGGCGCGATCGGCGTTCCGGCAAATCGCGCTCTCGGATTGTCAAAGAATTGCGCCCTTACCCCGCCGGTGGTCCAAGGCTGCCACATCGATATCGGCACGGGCATGCGCTCGCGATAAAGGATGCGTGCGCCGTGCCCTGAGACCTCGATCATGACGTTGTCATAGCCGGTTTCATCGACAACGATCGCGCCGCCGGCCACTGTGACATCAAGGCCTGAAAGGGCATTGCGCCAAAAATGCTCGGTTGTCGGCGTCCATGTACCGAAGGCCCCTTCCGGCAGGACGATCCGCGTCACACCCTTCTTGGCAGCCTTTCGAACGAGTGCCGCCGTTGCCTGCTGTTGGCCGTAAGCCGACCGGGATTTTGTTCCGTCCTGATTGAACTGCGTGTCGATCCCGGCCCAACCGGCTGGTGGCTGCGGCGCAATCCAGCTCACGGCCGACGCTGCCCAGGCCAGACAGAGGCCGAGCCCCGCGATCGGCCAAACTCTTGTCGTCATAGCCAAAAGGCCGAAGGCCATTGCGAGTAAGCTAATCCAGCCCCAACCAGGGAACAAGACGCCGGCGACCGTGATTGGACTTGCCCAGCCAGTGATGCCGAAGGGCGGGAAAGCCATGAGAAACAAAGCTATGGCGTAGCGAAGCGATCGCTGCCATCCAGGCTTCGACGGCCATAGCAGGCCGTGAACCAGCACGAAGAGCAGGGAGGCAGCGAACCAAAGCCCGAGCGCCACGCCCATATCCGTCGCATAGAAGATCGAAACACCGGCAGGCAGACCGCGCGAGGCAGCGAGGAAATAGGCGAGCGCAACAAGGGTCGCGACAAACCTGTTCGGTGCAAATGCCCAGAGCGTTGGAAAGAGGCAGGCCACAGGCAATGCCTGCGTCTCGCCGCTCCAGGCGAGCATACCAACGGCGGCGCTGCCGGCGATGAACCCGAGAGCGATAGCGGGATCACGGCGTGAAGGTGATAACAGGCGTCGCAAGTCCCAGAACGCCATTGGCCGGGACCGGCCCAAAATATCGCGAGTCATAGGACCCCTTGAACGGAGAATGGAGGAAGAGATCACCGGCTGGCACGATCCCGCCGGCATAAGGTTTGAGCGCTCGACCGGCCCCGTCCTTTGCCTGAACTTTTGAGTTCGGCAGGGTGCGTCCATCGATCAAGACCCAGGTCCCGATTTCAATGTCCTGCCCCGGCAGAGCGACGACGGTCTTGATGAGCGGGCTGAGCCAGCCGGGGCAAAGGCCACGCCGCAGATATCCGTGTTTGCGAGCCAACTCGAATGCTGGTGTGAGCGGCGGACAGATGAAGATGCGATCGCCGATGCGGATATCCCGATGAAGCCTTGTGATGCGCCAGAGCCCGAGTGGATAGCTCGGCGTCAAGTTCACCCTGAACCCACCCGCAGCGCCGGCGAAGAAGAGAACGAGTGGAAGCGAAAACAGGATCGCGATCACGACAATACGTCTGCGCCTGATCATTGCTTCAGCGCCGGGCTCTGGCGCTGCGTATGCCGCAGGGTTTCGGCTTCCTTCAAGGCGGCTTGCGTGCGCTCCTCGGCTGCCAACTGCTGACCGGCCCGCATGACCGGCCAGGCGGCTGCGAGCTGTTCTCGCTCTGCCGATCCGAGACCTGTAGCGGCCTTTTCAAAGGCTGGTCCCTTCGCGTCCTTGGCGTCCAATGGCAACAACGTCCGTTCGCCGAAGCGCTCGGAAACGGCCGTGTTAAACGCATCGATCTCGGCTTTGACCATGTTGTCCGCCAGCGCAAAGCCAAGAGCGGCTGGCAGGTCGTTGCGATCGATCGCATCCCGGACTTTGGCAAGCACCGCGCCCGCTACCGGCGATAGCGCTGGAATGTCGATTGAGACCCGTTCACGCTGTGCCTCTTCCGCTGCAGCGAGAGTTTGCCGGGTCTTCTCCCGCATCTCCAGATAGCGTTCCAGATCACGGCAAAGCGCTGGGACATTGAGCATCGCGATGCGACGATCCTCGCGGCTCTCGTTGTCGGCAAAAAGCCCTTTGCTGCCGCGCATGGCACCAAAGTGCGTCGGGTCCTCGTTGATCTGAGCAAGGCGCGTCGCGGCAACATTTTTGTCCGCGGCGACCGTGTCCATACCCATCGCGGCGAAAGCCTTTTCAGGATCGGCGTAGACAAGGCGAATGCGGTGCGAAACTTCATTCCATTGCCTTTGCAGCGCCGGATCGGATTGCAGCTTTTGCTCGGCAGTATCGGCAACCGACAGCGAGAAGGACGTGACACCTTTGACCATGGGTTCGAGCCTTGTTGCTGATGTTCGGGATGGTTGAAGCGCGCTGTCGACGAGGCCAAGCCGGGCACCTGCTGCACGGAGCCGCGCCCCGAGTTCAGCGAGCCTTTGCTTTTGCCGAAGCGTCCATTGCAGCCGGTCGCGCATCAGTGTTCGGGCAACGCGCATCAAGTGAAGGCCGCGATTGTTGGCAAAGCGCAGGGCCTGGCCGTAGAAACGCCCGTCCGCATAGTCGAGCGTCACTTCCTTGGCGTTTTTGCGGGACAAAAGGGTTTCGAGGCCGCCGGCAATCGCAAACGATCGGCTGCCGTAATAGAGGCTCATGTCCTCCCGGTGGCGCGTCATCGCGACATAGGTCAGATGCCGGTCGAGGGAGAGCGAGGCCAGCACCTTGATCCGATCGACGGTCGCACCTTGCGATTTGTGGATCGTCGTCGCATAGCCATGGTCGAGATTGCGATAAAAGCGCTGATCGATCTCAACGCGCCTCGCTGCCTCCCCTTCCCCGACCTTGGCAACCATACGTCCAGGTGAAGCCTCGACAACCTTGGCGATCATGCCATTCTTGACGCCAAGCGAGCCCTCGTTCTTGAGGAAGACGATCTGGTCGCCGGTGGCAAAGTTTCGCGTACCGTCTTCAGTCTTGAAGACATGGCCCTCCTCAATCAGGCCGCGCTCGATGAGCGTTTGCCGCGCGAGCGTGTTGAGGAGACGGACATCACGGCGAAGATGGGCCAGGATCAGCGAGGACTTTGCCGGATCGTAATCGCGGTTCCAGTCGGCGATCAGACGGTCGACGGCTTCGGCCTTCAGCCGCATACCGACAAGCTTGCCTCTCGCCGCGTAGGCTTTGAGTGCATTTGCGACTTGCCCCCGCGCAAGGTCAAGCGAGGCGGCACGCATCCAGCCTTCGTTCTGGCGATAGATGGTTTGAAGTTCCGCGTAGCCGGTGCGCTCTGCGATCGCGCGGAAGGCCGCCCCCGCCTCGATCGGCTGCAGCTGTTCGGCATCGCCGACAAGAACCAGCTTGGCGCTAGCCTTTGTCACGGCCTCGACAAAGGTTGCCATCTGTTTGGAGGCAACCATGCCTGCTTCGTCGAGAGCGAAGATGGTCTTCTCGTCGAGGCGTCCGCTGCCCTTTGACCAGCCGAGCTCCCAGGAGGCGAGCGTGCGGGAGGCAATTCCTGCTTCCTTCTGCAAACCCTCGGCCGCCTTGCCGGCAAGCGCGCCGCCGACCACGGTGTAGCCAGCAAGCTCCCAGGCTTCGCGCGCGGCCTTCATCATCGTGGTCTTGCCGGCTCCTGCCCGGCCGACAACCGCCGCGATCCGCTCCGGCCCGGCCACATGAGCGATGGCGGCCTTCTGCTCGTCCGATAGCCGGGCATGGCGCGAGAAGACCGTCTCCAACACTTTGCTGGTGACGGCGAATTCATTTCGTTTGGAGAGCCAGTCTGCACGGCTGACCATTTCGGCTTCGAGCCGGATCATCGCCCGCGTCGTCAACCGTGCCGGCAGACGCCTCGCCGTCGCGAGATCGATCGTCTCGTCGGCAAGTTTCAGGCACTCGGGGCTTTGAACGATCCGGGCAAGCAGGCGCTGAAACGTCTCGACATCATCGATGTAGCGATGCAGCACCTTGGCAATATCGCGTTCATCAAAGACGCTTCGTTCCGAAGTTACGAGATCAAGGACTGTCTCGGGCCGGGCCTTGATGCGTTTCGCATTGTCCCGGCGCTCTGCCTCGTGACGGTCAAGGCGCTCAAGATCGATGACGCGCCCCTTTTCGCCGGCCTTGCGCTGCAGCGCCTTGGCGCCGACACCGATATGTGTCGTCGGCACGAGATCGATGCCACGTTCGGCATAGGAGCGGCCATCGACGCGGATATCCAGACCGGCCATGGCCAGATGCCGGTTCTGGAGATCGAGCCAGCCTTGTCGTTGTTCCAGGAACTCAGCTTTTTCCCCCGACCAAAGCTTGTATTGGATCTTGCCGCTTTTGCTTCGCACCGGACTGCCGCCGCTATCGAGCATCGGCACTTTTTTCGAGCCAAATCCGCCTTCGGTGAGAGGCCGCAGCGTCGTCATCAAGTGGATATGCGGATTGCCGGGATCGTCATGAAACACCCAATCTGCCACCTGCCCCCGGGACAGCACCTGCTCACTCACGAACTGATTCACGAGCACGATGTTCTGCTCGGCGCTGAGCTCCACCGGTAAGGCGACGATGAACTCTTTCGCGAGCTGCGCATCGGACCGCTTTTCGAAGGCTTCGACGGCATTCCAAAAGGCTTCCGATGCACCTGCAACAGACCGGTCGGCAATGAGCGCCCGGGCCCAGGCCGGAGCATACGGCGGAAGCAGGAACGCCTCGTGGGCAAGGTTCGGCTTGTTGGAATAGTCAACGTAACGCGCTTCGCGTTGATGCTCCATCTTTGCGCAGTGGCGATAGGCGGCTGAGAGCACCGCGCTGCGGCCATTGCCGCGGGAAATCAGCTGAGGCGTGAAATGCGTGATCGCCACGGCGCGAAAAGCTCCTCAAAGACCAAAATACAACGTTGGTCCGAAGGAGGAGGCCGCGCCGTTCGGCACCCGCCAGCAGGTCGTCGTGCCAGCGACGTATTACTGCGCCCTTGAAACTCTCCTTCGGATCGCCGGGATAATTCTCCAAAGCGTCGGCCTTGCCGACCCGGTCATTCTGCCGGGGTGCGCTTCGCGCTCGCCCGGGTCAGTCTGCGCCCGGCCTTAAAGGCCTTCGCGAGACTTTGGAGCCCCCAACCGAGAAACCCTGTCCCCGACCGTATTGGCGACGACATTCGGTCTTCGGCTGTGGGCTCTCTTAAGGGGATGGAGCAACCGGAATGAAAAAGCCCTCTTCGAAGATCCGGGAAGAGATCGCCCGATTGCAGGGGCAACTGAAAGCCGCGGAGACCAGGGAGGCCGAACGCATCGGCCGGATTGCCCTCAAAGCCGGCCTCGGCGAAATCGAGATCGATGAGACGGAGCTGCTGGAGGTCTTCGAGGAGATGGCAGAACGGTTTCGCGGCAGCGGCAGCACACATCGAAAATCGACGCCCGCGCCGGTCGAGCCTGGCGAGGCTCAGAGGCCGCAAGGTGAGGCTTGAGCGCATGCATCAATCAAGTCAGGACAAGGCGCGCAAGAAAGACGCCCACGAGAAAATCCAGCTCGGCGGCCTAATCGCCAAGGCTGGGCTTCGATATGAAAAACGCGCGCTGCTGCTCGGTCTGCTGATCGACGGGGCGCAGCGCATCAAGACCGATGAGAATGAGCGCCATCGCCTGACGGCGATCGGCGAAAGGGCCTTTGCCAGTGACGCCGAGTAGGCTGCTGCTCTTGATCGTGCCGGTCGCGCTTATGGTTGTGTCCTGTCTCGGGCTTACCGGCATTGAAGCTTGGCTGGCGGCGTGTGGAAGCACAGCAAACGCCAAGCTGCTGCTCGGCCGGATCGGCCTTGCCCTTCCCTATAGTGCCGCCGCCAGCATCGGCGTGATCTTCCTCTTCGCCGCACGGGGCGCTGTCGCCATCAGGTCGGCCGGCAGCGGCACGTTGATTGGCTGCTCAGTGATCGCAGCCATCGCAGTCTCGCGCGAGATAACGCGCCTTGATGATCTGGCCGATCGTGTCCCGGACGGACGGCAGCTTCTCGACTACGTCGATCCCGCAACGTCCATCGGAACTGCTATCGCCTTCATCGCCGGCCTGTTCGCAATGCGCGTTGCTCTGAAGGGAGACGCGGCCTTTGCGCCGACGAAGCCACGCCGCATCACCGGCAAGCGAGCGATCCATGGTGCAGCTGACTGGATGTCAATAAGCGAGGCCAAAGCGCTCTTCGGCGCGGCCGGCGGCATTGTCGTTGGCGAGGCTTATCGTGTCGACAAGGACAGCATAGCTTCGCGTCGCTTTGAGGCGGACCAGAAGGAAAGCTGGGGCGTCGGCGGCAAGGCTCTGCTTCTCTGTTTTGACACGTCATTTGGCTCAACCCACGGCCTTGTCTTTGCAGGCTCCGGCGGCTTCAAGACAACATCGGTAACCGTGCCGACAGCGCTCAAATGGGGCGGCGGCCTCGTGACACTCGATCCGTCCAACGAAGTCGCACCAATGGTGATGGACCATCGCCGCAAGGCTGGCCGTAGCGTCTTCGTTCTATCCCCGCGCGATCCATCGGTCGGCTTCAACGTTCTTGACTGGATCGGCAAATTCGGCGGCACCAAAGAAGAAGATGTCGTCGCTGTTGCCAGCTGGGTCGTCACCGATATGGGCGGCAGGACCTCGATCCGCGACGATTTCTTTCGCGCCTCGGCGCTGCAGCTCATCACCGCGCTGATCGCCGATGTCTGCCTCTCCGGCCATACGGCAAAGGAAAATCAGACCCTGCGGCAAGTCCGCATGAACCTTTCGGAGCCCGAGCCAAAACTGCGCGGGCGTCTGCAGGCGATCCACGACAATTCCGCTTCCCTCTTTGTCCGAGAAAACGTCGCCGCCTTCGTCAACATGACGCCGGAGACCTTTTCCGGCGTCTACGCCAACGCCATCAAGGAAACCCACTGGCTGAGCTATCCGAACTATGCGGCGCTCGTGTCAGGATCGAGTTTTGCGACCGACGATCTTGCCAACGGCAAGACAGACATTTTCGTCAATCTCGACCTCAAGACGCTGGAAGCGCATCCCGGACTTGCGCGCACAATCATCGGCGCTTTGCTCAATGCGATCTACAATCGAAATGGAGAAACGCAAGACCGGACTTTGTTCCTGCTCGATGAGGTCGCACGCCTCGGCTACTTACGCATTCTCGAAACCGCCCGCGACGCGGGACGCAAATACGGCATCAGCCTGCTTCTGCTCTTCCAATCCATCGGCCAGATGCGCGAGACCTACGGCGGCCGGGATGCGGCCTCAAAATGGTTCGAGAGCGCATCCTGGGTTTCTTTTGCCGCGATCAACGATCCGGAAACCGCCGACTACATCTCCCGGCGATGCGGCAACACGACCATAGAAGTCGACCAGACGAGCCGCACGTCGCAAATGTCAGGATCTTCACGGACCCGGTCGAAGCAGTTGGCGGCGCGGCCACTGATCCTGCCCGAGGAAGTGCTTCGTATGCGCGGTGACGAACAGATCGTCTTCACGGCCGGCAATCCGCCGCTACGGTGCGGGCGCGCCATCTGGTTCCGGCGCGAGGACATGAAATCGGTCGTGGCTGAGAACCGGTTTCACCGAGAAGTGTGATGAATGGCGTGAATCGATGATGGGAGATCGATTCATAGAACTGATTGGACATGGGAATCCTTGTCGGCCAGACTCTTCCCATGTCTTCACGCGAACCCGGGCCAGTCCATCTTCGCCGCATCGACCCGGCACAGAACATGCGCCGGTTCTATTGCCTGTCCGTTCAGCCGACGCTGTTCGGCGGTGCATCTCTCATTCGCGATTGGGGGAGGATCGGCACGCGCGGCCAGACAATGATGGAGACATTCGACTCGACCGGTGATGCCGATCTGACATTCGGCCGTCTGGAGAGAAGCAAGAGACGCCGCGGGTATCGCGATGCGCTCGGGGGTCGGCCACATCAGTAAGTGCGATCGATAAGCGCTTGCATGCAAAAGACCCCGCCTTGCGGCGAGGCCCTTGTCTTCTGCGAAGATCAGTCACGCTTGGTGTTGGGGCGCGACCAGATCAGCTGCATGCCGTCTTGGCCGTCCACCTCGACCAGGGTGGCATAGATCGGAGCCGCGAAGCTCGGGTCGTCCAGCTTGACCGAGAGGTAATCGCGTTCGGTTTCCTTAGCCTGCTTCTGCCAGGCTGCGCCAAGTTCGACGTTGCCCGAAAAAATGCGGAACTGCGGGCCATTGTCGGAGGGGTTCTCGACGCGCTCGAAGCGGGCCTTGATGTTGAGTGCGAGGGTGTTGATCTGACCGGTGAAGCCGTTCTTGGTGGTGGTGAAAGTGCCGATGTTTGCCATTGTCCTATTCCCTTTCGATGTTTCGGGCCGCGCCCATCGCGGCCTCGATGGCTGTCGAAGAGACCGGAAACGATCGGCGCGTATCCCGAAGGGACCGCAATGAAATGGAGGACGGCGAGTGGGAACTTTCTTGCTTCGCGAGGAATGGCGGCGCAGCCGGCAGGGGAGGAAAGTTCCAGCCCGCCGTTGGGACAGGCCGGGCGAGGCGAAGCCGGTTTCCGGTCAGACATGCCAAATCGAGACCGCGTTGGGCGAGCTCCGTGAGATACCACGGAAAAAGGAATAGGCCAGAACGTGCGGACACGCCGACTGCCACCCGTTTCAGGCGCACAGTCGGCAGATCGATCTCGGTAAAGTTCACGGCAGAATGATCGCCGGATCGCGAACCCAGGCACTATTGGCCAGTCATCGTCCTATCTCCTATTTCCAGTCGAGCGACTGGAAATAGGAGAGCCGGCATCCGTTCGAATGTAGCCTTCCGCCGACTGCTGCGCGGCTATTGCCGTGGTCTTGCCCCGGCACCGCGTGATGTGGGCAGACATGTGCCGCAGATGCTCCGTCGTCCTGGGCTATCGTTGCGGTCGATGACGACGGGCATGTGCCCAACCGCGCCATGGGCTGCCATCAAGGCGAGTGTTTTCAACTGGACGCCGGCGCCAAACGACAGTGCGCGCAGACGAATGTTAGAAGGCGGACCGCCCTCCGCATCTGTATTGGAGAAGGAAAGCATCGGGCCGCCTCCCGCTCTTCAACGACCTCGGCAGGCTGAAGACCATGGAGATAAGTCACCGCGCTGCGCATGGGCCGCCGCCTGAAAGATCGCCCTCTTGTCATCCTTGAGCACACGCAACCACGAGTGAAGGTAGCTGGCGTGATCGGGTCGGGGCTCGAGCTCCGGCACGATGCCGAGATCGGCGCACAGGAAGCAGCTCCCGAGCTCGGCAATGAGTTCTTCGCGGGCACGTTCGGAGCGATCCTTGTGATAACGCGACAGATCGCGCCCGACGCGGTGTGCTGGCGCCGTCCAGTGAGTGGCCTCATGGCTGAAGACGGCTATGTAGGATTCCGCATCCCGGAAACTCTCGAAAGGCGGCATCTGGATGTGGTCGCTGGCGGACGCGAAGAAAGCCTTTGACCCACCATGACGGATCACCGCGCCGGTGTTTTCGAAGAAGCGGTCGGCATGTTCGATCCGCGACACCGGATCGATGATCCTGTCTGGCCGGTGATAATAGTGATCCGGCAGTCCGTCGATTTGATCGCAATTGAAGACTGTGTAGGTCTTCAGAAACGGGATATCCCGCTCGACCTCGTCGCCACGGGAATCCGTTTCGGTCTTAGTAAAGCGGCTGGCATAGACGACGGTCGCACCGGTTTCGCCCTTTCGGACCTCGGCTCCGATCTGACCGGCCTGTTGATTTCCACCCAGAACTGAGCCGGGAAGCGACGTAGTTTCCACTGAGATTTGAGCCATGTGAACCTTCCCCTGAAGCGGTGAGCGACGGGGGTAACGGAGTGATCCACATGGGACTTTTGAACCTCATCCGGCGCATGTACCTGCGGGAGAACCTGTCGATCCGCGAGATCGCGCGGCGCACCGGGCTGTCGCGGAACACGATTGCCAAGCACCTTGCGGCGGGCACGATCGAGCCGAAGTTCGCGACGCCGGACCGGCCGGGCAAGCTTGACCCTTTCGCGGAGAGGCTGGCGGGCTGGCTAAAGACTGAGGCGGCAAGACCGCGCAAGCAGCGGCGAACGTTGAAGCAGATGCACGCCGATCTCGTCGTGCTCGGCTTCACCGGCTCCTACAACCGGGTCGCTGCCTTTGCCCGGTCATGGCAGGCCGATCGGCAGCGCGAACAGCAGACGGCGGGGCGCGGTACCTTCGTTCCGCTGGCCTTCCGCCCGGGTGAGGCCTTCCAGTTCGACTGGAGCGAGGACTACGCGGCGCTGGGCGGTGAGCGCACCAAACTGCAGGTCGCCCACATCAAGCTCGCGCACAGCCGGGCCTTCCTGCTTCGCGCCTATCTTCTCCAGACCCACGAGATGCTGTTCGACGCGCACTGGCATGGGTTCCGGGTCTTCGGCGGTGTGCCCGGGCGCGGCATCTACGACAACATGAAGACGGCGGTCGATCGCGTCGGCAGGGGCAAGGAGCGGCAGGTCAACATCCGCTTCCTCGCCATGACGAACCACTACGTCTTCGAGCCCGAGTTCTGCAATCCTGCAGCCGGCTGGGAGAAGGGCCAGGTCGAGAAGAACGTTCGGGATTCCCGGCACCAGATCTTGCAGGCGATGCCGGGCTTCCCCGACCTGTCCGCGCTGAATGCCTGGCTCGAACAGCGCTGTCAGGACCTGTGGCGCGAGACGGCACATGGCACGCTGCCCGGCTCGATCGCCGATGTCTGGGCCGAGGAGCGGACTGCGCTGATGCCGTTGCCAGTCGCCTTCGACGGCTTCGTCGAACTGGGCAAACGTGTCTCGCCCACCTGCCTGATCAGCTTCGAGCGCAATCGCTACAGCGTTCCGTCCTCATTTGCCAACCGCCCCGTCAGCCTGCGGGTCTATCCGGACCGGCTGGTCTTGGCGGCCGAGGGCAACGTTCTGTGCGAACATGCCCGTGTCATCCAGCGTGGTCATCACCTGCCGCCGCGCACGATCTACGACTGGCGGCATTACCTGGCCGTCATCCAGCGCAAGCCCGGAGCTCTTCGGAACGGCGCGCCCTTCGCGGACCTGCCGCCCGCCTTCAGGCAGTTGCAGGATCACATGGTGCGAAGGACCGGTGGTGATCGCGAGATGGTCGATATCCTCGCCCTCGTGCTGCACCATGACGAACAGGCGGTGCTCACCGCCGTGGAACTGGCCTTGGTGGAGGGCGTGCCGACCAAGACCCATGTGCTGAACATCCTGCACCGGCTGGTCGACGGCAAGATGACCGGCGGTCCCGATCTCGACACTCCCGAGGCGCTGGTCCTGCACCGCGAGCCCGAGGCCAATGTCGACCGCTACGACGGTCTTCGTGCCCGGAGTGCCGGAGGCCGCCATGCGTCATGATCCCGCCAGTGCCGCCATCGTCATCATGCTCCGCAGCCTGAAGCTGCACGGCATGGCGCAGGCCGTCACCGATCTGGCCGAACAGGGGGCGCCGGCCTTCGAGACCGCCCTGCCGACACTGTCCCAGCTCCTGAAGGCCGAGATGGCCGAACGCGAAGTCCGCTCGATTGCCTATCACATGAAGGCAGCCAGGTTCCCCGCCTACAAGGACCTATCCGGCTTCGACTTCGCCGCCAGCGAGATCAACGAGGCCACCCTGCGACAGCTGCACAAATGCGAGTTCATCGACGGCGCCCAGAACATCGTCCTCATCGGTGGCCCGGGCACCGGCAAAACCCATGCCGCAACGGCCCTGGGGGTGCAAGCCATCGAACATCACCGCCGGAAGGTCCGCTTCTTCTCCACCATCGAGCTGGTCAACGCCCTCGAGCAGGAAAAGACCAAAGGCAAGGCGGGTCAGATCGCCGAAAGCCTGACAAGGCTCGACCTGGTCATCCTGGACGAGCTCGGCTACCTGCCGTTCAGCGCCTCCGGCGGCGCGCTGCTCTTCCATCTCCTGAGCAAGCTCTACGAGCGCACCAGCGTCATCATCACCACGAACCTCAGCTTCAGCGAATGGGCGACCGTCTTCGGCGATGCCAAGATGACAACCGCGCTGCTCGACCGCTTGACCCACCGCTGCCACATCATCGAGACCGGAAACGACAGCTTCCGCTTCAAGGCAAGCTCAGCTGCCGCAACCCGAAAGAGGAAGGAAAGCGCACATGCCTTGACCCAAGCCTGAACCCAAATCCATAGTCAGAGGTGGCTCACTTCTCGATGGAAATCCCGGCTCAGTTCTGGGTGGAAATCAACACGAACAGTTTTTGATGAGCTCAGGGAGTGCGTTGAAGCTTAGCATTTCGTACGGACAAATCGGAGTGCCAGAAGTGTGAACACTCCGTGAAACAGCGCTACTGTGCCCGCAACCGCCCCGAAGGCAAGGAGCAATCCCCACTCCGGGGTGACGGTAAGCGCGTAGTTCAAGAGGTCTTCCTTTAACAGCACAATCGCAATCCCGGAGATCAAGCCGGCACCGACAAGGATGACACTTGGCGTCACAGGCGGGCGGTCGAGATAACCTCGGGTGCGGCCTGTGCGGAACAACAGCAAAGCGTAAAGCGAAATGCCCGCTGATGTCGCCACAGCAAGACCCACAGGCCCGAGAGAAGGCGAGAGGACGATCTTAAGCACGACGTTGACAATTGTTGCAGCCGTGAGGCACTTGAGCGGCGTCTTGGTATCCCCGCGACCGTTAAATCCGGCAACAAGCGACCGCACGGCGAGCGCGGGCACAAGCCCAAGAGCGTAGGCCGCGAGAATGGCTGCCGACGACTGTGCTGCGTCGGCATCAAATGCTCCCCGGACAAACAGTATCCGCATCGCCCATTCACCCAAGGTTGCCATCAGCACTGCCATCGGAACACCCATCACAAGACAGATCAGCAGCGCTCGATCGAGCACCTTGCGCATGCCTGTCTCATCGCCGCGCCCGGCACGTCGACCGATGTCTGGCAGGATCACGGTGCCGAGCGCGGCACCGACCAGGCCGATAGGAAGCTGATACAGACGATCCGCATAGTAGAGATGAGAAAGTGACCCTTGAGGAAGGAAGGTTGCGATTATGGTGTCGGCAAATATCGCCACCTGCAACGCACCCGATGTCAGGATCGCCGGTCCGAGCCTGCGGAAAAACAGTCGTGTGTTCGAAGAAAATCCGATTCTCGGCCAAGGTAAGGGGATTCCTGCCTTTACCGTGGAGACGGCAAGCAGAGAGACCTGTGCAAGTCCCGCGATCAACACGCCCCAGGCGGCCGCATGCGCGGCACTCGGGAAATGATCGGCCAGCAGCAAGGAACAGATCATACTGAGGTTCAGCAGGATCGGTGCTCCGGCAGCGGCTGCAAACCGGTCGCGGCTGTTGAGGAGGGCCGACAGGAAAGCGACGAGCGACATGCACAGGAGATAGGGGAAGGTAATACGTGTGAGCGTTACAGTGAGCGCCCACCTGGGATCGGTAGCCGAAAGTCCCGGCGCCAATGCCGCCAGCACCCATCCCGTTGCCCCGAGAGCAAGAGCGAGCATGACGAGATTGGCCAACGTCAGCCAGCCCAGCACCTGAGCACCGAGGGTAGCGCTATCCTCGCCCTTCGCTTCTGCTGTTGCCCAAGTCGGCAAAAACGCCGCATTGAACGCGCCTTCAGCAAATATCGCCCGGAAGTGGTTCGGCAGGCGAAAGGCGAGCATGAAGCTGTCCGCCACCGGCCCGGCTCCGAGTGTTGCTGCCAGGACGACGTCTCGCAGGAAACCCAGGAGCCGGCTTGCAAGTGTCAAGCCTGAGACAGTGCCGAGTTTGCGCAACATTGTGCCTGCTGATCCTTTGAGCTTCCGATTCGCAAGTTTCTGACGGAATTGGTTTTCGGTTGAAAACACGACATGGTTTATCGTTTATCGTGGGAAAGCGCCATCGTGTTTGAGAGACCTGCCCATGAGCCTCGACCAGATTTTCGTCCTTATCCTCCTCGCAGCGGTGTTCCTGAGTTTCTTCAAGGAATTTTACCCGCCCGAGGTCACAGCGCTCGGCGCCTCGGCTGCTCTTCTTGCGACGGGGATTGTCGAAACAAAAGATTTTCTGACCGTTTTTGGCTCATCCGCACCGATCACCATTGCCATGATGTTCATTATCTCGGCTTCACTGGAGCGGACCGGGGTTCTGTCGACGCTCGGCGGCATTCTGAAGCGGCAGGCACGAGGGTCCTATCTGCGAACGATACTTTTGATGATGTTGGGAACAATGGGCGCCTCAGCCTTCATGAACAACACACCTGTGGTGATTCTGCTGACGCCCGTAATGATCTCAATGGCAGCTTCGATCGGGGTCGCGCCCTCACGGATGTTAATTCCCCTGTCCTTTTCGGCGATCTTTGGCGGCACGCTGACGCTCGTCGGTACTTCCACCAACATCCTGATGAGCGGCGTGGCGCGTGATGCGGGCCAACCGCCAATATCGATGTTCGAGATGACGCTCCCCGGTCTGATCTTCGCGGCCGTTGGTGTGGCATACATGGTCCTGGCCGGTCGTTACCTTCTCCCTGATCGGACGTCGCTATCGGCGCTTCTCGGGAGCGAAACCAAGCGCCGGTTCATGGCGCGGCTTTTGGTGCCGTCGGATTCGGCCTTTGTGGGTAAGAAACTTGCCGATCTTCCGCTCGGGACCGAGCACACGCGGATCCTGGACGTCATTCGAGGCGAAGTCTCGATGCGCCGGTCTCTTGATGAGCTGGTGCTCGAGCCCGGCGACCGGATCGTGGTCAAGACCGACACCGGAGAGATCCTGGGTCTCAAGGAGAATGGTCAAATTGAGTTTCGGGATATCGCTGACCGCGGCTTCGAACCGGTTACGGCTGAACAGACCGTTACGATGGAGGCGAGTGTTGGTCCGGAATCGCATCTGATCGGACGCGCACTCAGTTCGCTACAGCTCAGGCGTGCCTATGGAATCTACGTTATGGCGGTGCACCGCTCCGACCGCAATATCTCTGATCGGATTGATGATCTCCGCCTTAAGTTTGCCGACACACTGCTGCTCGAGGGGCCGCCGGAAGGTCTCCAACGGCTCATGGAAGATGGTGGGATCATCAATCTTTCGGCACCGACCGAGCGCCCAATGCGCAGACAAAAAGCGCCGATAGCCATCGGCACTATTATCGGCGTCATGGGTCTCGCAGCCTTGAATGTCCTGCCCATTGCAGGACTTGCCGTCATCGGTGCGGTCGTCGTAATGATAACACGCTGTGTCGATCCGGAGGACGCATTTGACGCGATCGACTGGCGCATCCTGTTCCTGATCTTCGGAATGCTCGGGCTGTCCATAGGACTGGAGGAAACGGGTACCGCTCGCTTGATCGTTGAAACGGTGGTGGCCGCCGTCGGCGGCATCGGCCCACTGGCCATTTTAGCGGCTGTTTATGTGCTGACCAGTGCATTGACCGAGATGGTATCGAATAACGCTGTGGCGGTGTTGATTGGCCCCATCGTGATTGCGCTCGCGGTACAACTCGGCTATGACCCGCGGCCCTTCATCATCGCGGTGATGTTCGCCGCCTCTGCAAGCTTCGCCACGCCCATCGGCTATCAGACAAATACCTTCGTCTACAGTGCAGGCGGGTATCGGTTCCGCGACTTCCTGGTGGTGGGCCTTCCGCTGAACATTATTTTCGCAATTGTGGCCGTGCTGGTGATCCCACTCTTTTTTCCATTCTGATGCGCGCACCATCCCGAAAGCCGGACTTTTATTTGGTCGAATTTCTTGAGAGTGTGTGTTGGATTGCCGGTATCGGCCGAACAAATTGGAACGCCCCGATCATCAGTCCTTGATCGGGGCGTCACTGGCCTGCGCGGTGGTCTTGATGCCGGGTCACCCGGCAGGAAACGCGGTCAATGCAACCCGAATTCGGCCATGAGTTGCTGACGAAAGGTGACGAAACGGGCTTCGTTCCTGTCACGCGGGCGCGGCAGGTCAATGTCGATCAGGCGGATTGCAGCGCCCTTGGTTTTGGGCAGGACAAGCACCCGGTCAGCAAGGAAAATTGCTTCTTCGAGATCGTGGGTGACGAGCACCATCGTGACTTCCTCCTCGGCCCAGATGCGGGACAGTTCCTCTTGCATCGTAATTTTCGTCATGGCGTCGAGTGCTCCGAGTGGCTCGTCAAGCAACAGGATCTCGGGCTGTACGGTCAGCGCGCGGGCGATGCCTACCCGTTGTGCCATTCCGCCCGAAAGCTGCCGCGGCCAGGCGCTCTCGAATTCTCCAAGGCCGACCAGACGGATGTAGCGCCGGGCCCGCTCCTTCGCTTCGTGTGCCGGGACCCCCTGGACCTCTAGTGCGAAGGCAACATTGCCGAGAACGGTAAGCCAGGGAAGAAGACGCGGCTCCTGAAAGATCACCGAGCGGTCACGCCCAAGCCCGTGAACCGGAGCGCCGTCAATCAGTACGCCGCCGTCATCAGGCTCCTCCAAGCCGGCCAAGACCCGTAGCAGGGTCGTCTTTCCGGAACCGCTTGCGCCAACGATGGCAATGCTCTCGCCACCGCTAATGTCCAGATTGATGCCTTTCAGCACCGTTAGCGTCTCGCCATTGATGGCGAAGGTCTTGGAGAGGTCACGGATCGTGACCTCTCCCCGGGTTTGGGTCTCAACGACAGTCATTGTCCGCGCCTCAATTGGATGCGTGCTGTCCGCTGGTAACCAGCAGGATGTCTTTTGCGTGAAGTTGGCCTTCAGCCAATGCGCCTTCCCGGACCAGGACGTCGATCCAGAACTGAATGTCACGTTCGACCGGAAGCCCACCAGCTCGCACGCCGTACCCGGCAAAATACTGGGCGACCTCCGGGTTTTCGCCGCGCTCCTCAAGAACGCGCGCCAGGATTTTCCTGGTTTCTTCCGGGTTCTCGCGAGCAAAGTCGAGCGCTCGTGCGGACTGCTCAACGAAATCACGAGCTGCCTTGGGGTGGGCATCGACCCAGTCACGACGAAGCACGGTGAAGCCCCCGGCAATATCACCGAGCACATCCGTGTCATCGAACACCACGCGCAGCCCGCCGTTCTTCTGTGCGGCACCTCCGAAGGTTGTCTGCCAGTAACCGAATGCGGTGATATCCACCTGTCCCGACCGGAGCACCTGCTCAAGCTGCGGTCCCGGTACCACGACGAGGTTTGCCGCGTTCTGTGGCAGTCCGACAGAATGCAACGCCTCGCGGATGGTGTAGTCGAGATGTGCACCCAGAGTGTTCACCGCGATGGTCTTGCCCGCAATGTCCTTGATCTCGTGGATCGTGCTGCCCTCAAGGACTGTGAATTTGGACTGGACCTCGTCGTTGATGCCGTTGGTTGGATAAGCCGCGACAAAATCGTTACCGCTGGCGATCGAATTGATGACGGCGGACGTGGCCGCGCCGCCGATGTCGACGCTACCGGAGGCGAGCGCGAAGAGCGACTCCGGTCCACCGCCCGCGTAGCCGACGTTTTCGAGTGTGATGCCTGTTTCTTCGAAGTAGCCGAGTTCCTGGGCGAGTTCGTGGGCCGATACCCCACCATGGCTGGCGAGGAAGCGAAGGGTGACATCGTCAGCCCTGGCTGCACCGGCAAGGCCAAAGAGCAATGCCGTGGCGGTGACGACGGATTTGACGTGATAATTCATGATATTTCCTGTCGTTAGGTCAGGTTGGTTGACTCAATGTTGAGCGGGGCTCCAGCGGCAGAAACGCCGTTGCAGAAGAACCAGAACCCAGTTCGCAGCGAGGCCGAGGAAGGCCAAAAGGAAGATCGCGGCGAACATCAGGGGGATCTGGAAATTGTATTGGGCGTTCATCACCTGGAAGCCGACGCCCTTGTTTGCTCCGATCATTTCCGCGGCGATCAGAAGCAGGAGTGCTGTCGTCGCCGAAAGCCTGAGCCCGACGAAGATCGATGGTATCGAGGCCGGCAACACCACACGGCGGAAGATCGTGAGCCGCGCAGCGCCGAACGTGCGCGCCATCTCGATCAGTTTGGGATCCACTTCCTTCACGCCGCCGACGGTTGCGAGCAGGATCGGAAACAGCGTGGCCCAGAAGATCACGAAGATCTTGGAGGCTTCGCCGAGCCCGAGGAGCAGGATGAACACCGGATAGAGCGCGAGAGCGGAGGTTTGCCGGAAGAGCTGAAGGATGGGGTCGAGCGCCTGCTCGACGGCCCGGATCTGGCCCATGAAGAGGCCGAGCGGTATACCCAGAGCCACGGCCGCGAGGAAGGCAATCCCTGCCCTTTGCAGCGATATGGCTATGTCATCGAGCAAGGCTCCCGACGACAGACCATTCCAGAGGGCACTTGCCACCCGGTCGATGGGCGGGAACACTGCTGGATTGAGCCAGCCAGTGGAGCTCGCAACCTGCCAGCCGGCGAAGAAACCGAGAAGCAGTCCGTAATTGGCCGCAAAGCGCCGCCCTGCGACAACACCGCGTGTGAGAACGGCGCGGATATCGGGACCGTTCGTGGCGCGAACGGGTTCGGAATACTGGTAGGTCATTTGAAATCCTCCTTTACTCGGCGGCCTGAATGGCCGTGGGCTCCACGGCATGCCTGTTCACCGGGAAGGGCAGACCGAGGTTCTGCCGCAGGGTCGTGCCTTCGTAGGAGGTCCTGAACAGCCCGCGGCGCTGCAACTCGGGGATCACCAGATCCACGAAGTCGTCGAGCGCTGTCGGCAACCAGGGCGGCAGGATGTTGAACCCGTCCGCGGCATCGTTTTCGAACCATTCCTGAAGCTGATCGGCGATTTGTTCGGCAGACCCGACAATCGTGTAATGACCGCGCGCCGAGGCAACCCACTGGTAGAGCTGGCGGATGGTAAAGTTGTTCTCGTCGGCGATCTGGCGTATCAGCGCCTGGCGCGACTTCATGCCCTCGGTCGGCGGCGCCGGGGGCAACGGCCCGTCGAGGTCATGGCCCGTCAGATCGAGTGTGCCGCCGGTCAGCCCGTTCAGCAGCGCGACGCCGTCCTCCTCCAGGATCAGCGAAGTCAGCCGGTCATATTTCTCCCGTGCCTCAGCTTCGGTCCGCCCGACGAACGGCGATACCCCCGGCATGATGAGGACATGCGCCGGATTGCGTCCGTTCGCCGCCGCGCGGGACTTGATATCGCGGTAAAATTCCTGTGCCGTGTCCAGCCGCTGGTGCGCGGTGAAGATGACTTCTGCCGTGGCGGCTGCCAGCGCGCGTCCGTCTTCGGACTGGCCCGCCTGGACGATCACAGGATGCCCCTGCGGGGAACGCGAAACGTTCAGTGGTCCCTTGACCTTGAAGTGTTCGCCGGTGTGGCCGGTCAGATGCAGCTTGCTCCGGTGTCGAAGAATACCCCGCTTTCCTTGTCACGAATGAAGGCATCGTCCTCGAAGCTGTCCCAGAGTTTCTTGACCACTTCAACATGCTCCGCCGCCCGCCGGTAACGGAAGGCATGCGGGTACTGCTGATCGAGGTTGAAATTGTGGGCGGATGCCTCGGTCGCTGTCGTCACGACGTTCCAGCCGGCGCGCCCGCCCGAGATCAGGTCGAGCGACGCGAACTTCCGCGCCGTGTTGTAGGGCTCTTCGTAGGTCGTTGACGCTGTGGCGATGAACCCGATGTTTTCGGTCAGCGGCGCAAAGCGCGGCAAAGAGCGTCACGGGCTCGAAGCCGGCCACCTTGGCGTTGCCGCCCTCCATGCCGCCACCGAAGGAGACTGCGAGGCCGTCAGCGAGGAAATAGGCGTCGAACAGTCCCGCGTTCCGCGGTCAGCGCCATTGTTTGTGAAACTCGAAACTGGTCGCGCCATCGGCCGGGCTGTCGGATGCCGCCACGCGGCGACATGCTGGCCGCACCGGGCAGAAATGCACCAAGTTTGATCTGTCGGGTCATGAGAGAGTACTTTCCTGAATGTGTTTTGGGGAGTTATTG